>NZ_JBSSCV010000003.1:0-162272 GCF_054060065.1 Thermostichus sp. MS-CIW-37
AGTCTTGCGGTTAGCTCCCACTCTTGCACAGACTCTAACGGCTAGGTTGGCACTGAGTCCGAACTCGCTGCGCAGGGTTTGGTACACCTGTGCCTGAATGGCAACAGGGTTGCAGATATTTGGCTTGACCGTTTGGTTGGTGTAGTGGCAAGCGGCGGCAAAGGCCTGGAGTGTGGCTTGTATTTTGGCCGCCTGTTCGGGCGTGGGTTGGACTTACAAACCAGTGTTAGAGTCTGTTTCATGGGTTGTATTGTACACACATGAAAGCCGCCCTGTCGCGTCAGCGGGCCGTAGGCCTTAAGGGCGGGGCTTCAGACCCAGTTTTTTCGGTGACTGCGATTAGTGCGATTTGACATTCGAGTTGAGATTTGCCAGCTGGGATCCCGCAGCAGACGGCGCTTCATAAGGCCCAAGATCCGGCTAGCCTAGACTAGGGGATTATAAGGTTTACAAAGTTGAATATCAGCCAGCCAAATGTCGGGATCCCGGTACAGCCAAGAGGACGTGCAGCAGATCCTGCAGCGGGCCATTGCCCGCCAGCCACGCCTGGGCGAGTTCACCCGCTCCCAACTGCAGGAGATGGCTGCCGAACTGGGGATCTCCCCCCAAGAGCTGGACTTGGCCGAGCAGGAATGGAAGGCCTGGCAAGAGCTGAACAGCCAACACCGAGAATTCCAGCGCTACCGCCGTCGGCAGTTTTACCAACTGCTGGGCCGCTATGGAATTGTCAACAGCTTTTTGCTGGGCTTAGACTGGCTCTCCGGTGGAGGGCTATCTTGGTCGCTATTTATCCTCATGGGCTGGGGCTTGACCGTTTCCCTCAAGGGCTGGAACGCCTACCAAACAGAAGGTGAACGCTACGAGAAAGAATTTCGCCAATGGCAGAAGAAACGCCAGAAAGATCTCCGCCGCAAGTAAGCGCAGCCCACCCAAGAAGCCCGTCTCGCTGATGGAAATGGATTTCTCTCCAGACCTTGACTGGGGAGAGGTGCTATCATAGGCTTCTGGCATCAGTGAATGCCTGTGCGGGCGTAGTTTAATGGTAAAACCGCAGTCTTCCAAACTGCTGTTGTCGGTTCGATTCCGTCCGCCCGCTTCCTCCCACAAAATCCTAAGGGATCCCTTAAAGTGCCCTTCAGATTCTTCTTCACAGGTTGGGGCCGATCGTGGTGGTGCGGCGGATGGGTTGACCCTTTAGAGTCTTGCCTTCTACTGTTTTCACCCAGCCTTGTCCTGGCACAAATCGGTACTGCACAGAGGACTGGGTGCCACCAAGCAGATCCCCTTCGGCATTGAAAACATGAGCCTCGCGCTGCCATTGTCCTGGCCCCGTCGGTGTGCCCCTCGATTCGGTGGTGTAGGTTTGGTCGCGGGCATTGCTGAATTGGCCGCTGCGCTGCCAGCCTTGCCCCGCTTGGCCCTCAGTAAGGCTTGAGCTGCTGCCTACCGTCTCGCCCTGGGCATTGTGCACCGTGGTGCTGCCCTGCCGTTGCCAGCCCTCATTCGTGCGGGTGGTGGTGTGCTGATGGTTCAGGTTCCAGGTCTGACCTTGTTGGGTAGTGACTTGGCCGGAGTAGTCTCCTTGGATCCCTTGACCGGGAATGAGTTGCCGGGATCCCTGGCCGGAATAGGTGCCACTACCCGATCTGCCACTTGGCCCGGTGCGAGTGTAGGTGCCGGAAGTTGTGAAGGTGCGTTCGTCGCTCAGGGCCGGGGATCCGCCCGTTGGCGTGGTGGCTGTGGCAGTGCGTTGACGGGGGCGAGCCTGCGCAAAGGGGGCAAGCGCCATCAGGAGGGCAATAGCCAACAACAGGCAAAAGCTTGCATTTTTCATCTTCATTCTCATTTTTCCAGACCCCTAGAGAGGTTGTCGATCATAACCCAGGCTCAGCCTTTACCCTGTCTGACTCTGACTTTGGCCTGAAGGTTCACTTCCTAGAGGGATCCCGCCAGACATAACCTGCTCTTAATGTCGGTGCTGTAATCTCAGAGGTGCCTTTAGCGAATGCGACTGCATTTTTCTATGAACACCCGTCGTACTTTCCTGGCTGTTGCGGCTGGCCTGGTGGCTGCGTCTGCTGCTGCTCTTCTGGCTGCCGACAGCTTTGCTCAGTCTCCTGCCGAAGTCAAAGTTTGGATTGCCTTTACCGACAACCGCCTGGATTGGGTCCGCGAAAAAGCGGCAGAGTTCAACAAACAATTTCCTCAATACAAAGTTACGGTCGAAGGCTACGGCAACTACGAAGAAATTCAGCAAGCCACCGACCTGGCCATTCAACAAAATGCTGCTCCTTCGGTGGTGCAATGGTTTGAGGTGGGCACCCAACGGGCACGGGATTTTGGTTACTTCAAGTCCATTGCCGAGGCTCTGGGCAATCGCACCGAAGTGAACGGGATCCCAGTGAATTTCGACGATTTTATCGAGCCGGTGGTGAGCTACTACACCCTGGATGGCAAATTTACCTCCATGCCCTGGAACAGCTCCAGCCCCATTCTCTACTCCAACACGGCCATCTTGAAGAAGGCTGGGATCGAAAAGCCGCCGGCCACCTGGCAAGAGCTGGAGGCTGCTTGTCAAAAGATCATGGCCCTCCCCGACGCTCCCCAGGGCTGTGTGACCTGGCCCAATCACGGCTGGTTCTACGAGCAGTGGATGGCCCAGCAGAATGCCCTCTTGGCCAACAACGACAATGGCCGTGCCGCCCGTGCCACCCAGGTCTTTTTGGACTCGGAGCCGTCAATTGCCATCGCCACCTGGTGGAAAGGGATGTATGACAAAGGCTACTACATCTACAGCGGCAAGCAGCGGGATTGGGCAGCCACCGAGCAGGCCATCCAGACCGGTACCGTCGCCATGGCCATCACCAGCAGCGCCGATGCCGCCAACATCACCAATGCCGCCAAGCAGAACAACATCGAGCTGGTCACCACCCGCATGCCCTACAACGCCGACAAGGGTTGGACGGGGAACTTGATCGGGGGAGCCAGCCTCTGGCTGGTGAAGGATCTGCCCAAGGAGGTGGAAGAGGGGGCGCTGACCTTCATGTTGTGGCTGAACAACACCGAAAATGCTGCCGAGTGGCACCAAGTGACCGGCTACTTGCCCATTCGGAAAAGCTCGGTAGCCTTGCTGGAGTCGAAGGGCTGGTTCAAGGAAAACCCCAACTTCTTCACCGCCAGCGACCAAATTAATAATTCCAAAGTGACCCCTGCCACTCGGGGGGCGCTGCTGGGGGCTTTCCCCGAAATTCGCAACGTGGTAACCCAAACCATGGAAGATCTGATGCTTAAAGGCGGGGATCCGGCCCAGGCCATGGCCAAGGCCAACGAGGAGGCCAACCGCCTTCTGGCCGAGTACAACTCCCTTTACCAGTAGCCCCAGTGTCGATGGGCCAGGGGTGTTATTGAGGGATGGGGGTGGGCGGCGGCCTGCCCCTTTCCGGGCTTTGATAAGGCTCTTGTGAAGAGCAAAGCCGAGGTGAGAGGCATGTTGGGATTCGTCCAAGTGTTGGTGCCGCTGTTGGCGGGGTTGCTGGGATCCCTCTGGATGGGGCTCCGTTTTCGACGCATCGAGTGGCCTGTGCCGGTGGGGGCAGTGCTGGGGGGCCTAGCAGGAGGGCTGGGATCCCTGATTTTTATGGCGCCCCTGGATTTTTGCACTTTTGAGCCGGAGCGCAAGGCCATCGACATGGCCTTTGGCGTGGGGCTGGTGCTGGCGGGCATGGCCATTCCCCTCTGGCCGCTGTTGGCGTGGACGCAGAAGGAGCAGGAGCGCCGCCTGGGGATCCCCGGCCCAGCTGTTCAGGAGAGGGGCATCTTTAAGCAGTGGTGGCTGGCGTGGCTGCTCTTGTTGCCCACCTTCACGATCTTGGTGGTGTTTCTCTACTACCCAGGGCTGGATACCTTCCGCCTTTCCACCCTGCTCACGTTTGTGGGGGCGCCGCGCAGCCGCTTCGTCTGTGTGGATAACTTTACCGCTTTGCTGACGGATTCCACCTATCTGCGCAGCCTGGGGATTACCTTTGCCATTTCGGCGGCCATCGTGGTGCTGGGGTTGAGCGGATCCCTGTTGATTGCCACGCTGGCCTATCAGCCGATTCGGGGGGCGGCGATTTATCGGGTGTTGCTGATCTGGCCCTACGCCATCTCTCCGGCGGTGGCCGGGATCATCTTCTTTATCATGTTCAACCCCTTGGGAGGGGTGGCCAACCATTTGCTGGGCCTGGTGGGGATCCCCCGTTTAAACTGGCTCAGCGATCCCAACTTGGCCCCTTGGGTGGTGATTTTTGCCAGCGTTTGGAAGCAGATGGGCTACAACATTTTGTTTTACCTTGCCGGCCTGCAAAACCTGCCCAAGGATTTGCTGGAAGCGGCTGCCATCGACGGGGCCGGGGCAGTGCGTCGCTTTTTTGCCATCACCCTACCGCTGCTTTCTCCCATCACCTTCTTTTTGGTGATTACCAACATGACCTATGCGTTTTTCGATATCTTTGGCACCATTGACTTGCTGACTGCTGGGGGCCCTTCCGGATCCACCTCGGTGTTGATCTACGAGATCTACAAAATCGGAGTGTCTTCAGGCAATTTGGGTAGGGCTGCCGCGCAATCCATCGTCCTGTTTCTCATTGTGGTGGGGCTGACGATCCTGCAATTTCGCACCACCGAGCGGAATGTAACCTACGGCGGATAACGGCTGTCTCTGCTGCAACGCAATGATCCCAGTTCTCAGTGGGCAAGGGGAAAATCGGCAAGAATGGGGGTAGAGAATCTAGGGATCCTCGATGGCCCCAAAATCCAACGCCTCGACTTGCTGGCGCGACTTCGGGAAGCTGGGCATGCTGCTGGCGGCCACTCTGCTGCTTTGGCTCCTCTGGGGCTCCATAGCGGGTAGCCAAACCCGTCTCAACTTCAACAACGCCGATCTGCAGGGTCAGGATTTGTCCGGCCAAGATTGGCGGGGCAGCAGCTTTGTCAGTGCCAACCTGCAGGGCGCCGATCTGCACGGGGCCAACCTTGCGGGGGCGGCATTCACCAAAGCCAACCTGGCAGGGGCCAATCTATCCGGTGCCGACTTGAGCAATAGCCTCTTGGATCTGGCCAATTTGGCAGGAGCCGATCTCAGGGGGGCCAACCTCACGGGAGCCATTGCCGCGCGGGCAGTTTGGCAGGGCGCGCAGATTGCCGGCGCCGATTTCAGCGAAGCCTATGTGGATCGGGCGGCAAAGCGGCAGTTGTGTGAGCGAGCTGAGGGATCCCACCCGGTAACCGGTGTAACCACCCGCGAGAGCTTGAGCTGTCCTGGAAACCCACCCCAAAACCCGCAACCACGGCAAACGTGAAGAAAACAGGATCCCTGAACCCGGTCGGTCGGATTGGCCTCTAGATTGGGTGAGGTGTCGATAGTGCCCAACTATGAGCAAGCCCAGCTTTGCGGTGATCGGCCTGGCGGTGATGGGGGAAAACTTGGCCCTCAACATCGAGCGCAACGGCTTTCCGGTTGCCGTCTACAACCGCACCAGCTCCAAAACCGACCAGTTCATGCGGGAGCGAGCCCAAGGCAAACGGATCACCCCCGCCTACAGCCTGCCGGAACTGGTGCAACTGATGGAGCGGCCCCGCAAATTCTTGATCATGGTCAAGGCGGGCGCGCCGGTCGATGCGGTGATCGACGAGCTGAAGCCGCTGCTGGATCCGGGGGATATCATCATCGACGGCGGCAACTCCCTCTACACCGACACCGATCGCCGTGCCGAAGCCCTAGCTCCCACCGGGATCCACTTTGTCGGCATGGGGGTGAGCGGCGGGGAAGAGGGCGCCCTGAACGGCCCCAGCCTCATGCCCGGCTGTAGCCCAGAGGCTTACCAACAACTGGAGCCCATCTTGACCAAAATTGCCGCTCAAGTGCCAGACGGCCCCTGTGTCACCTACCTGGGGCCCAAAGGGGGCGGGCACTACGTGAAGATGGTACACAACGGCATCGAATACGGCGATATGCAGCTGATCGCCGAGGTCTATGACCTAATGCGCAGGGCCTTGAAGCTGTCGGCCTCGCAGATGCAGGAGATTTTTCAGGCTTGGAATGAAACGGAGCTGGAATCTTTCCTGATTGAAATTACCGCCAAGATTTTCCAAACCCTAGATCCGGAAACCGGCAAGCCTTTGGTGGATCTCATCCTGGATAAGGCCGGGCAGAAAGGCACCGGTTTGTGGACGGTCAAAGATGCTCTGGATCTGGGGGTAGCGGTGCCCACCATCGAGGCGGCAGTGCAAGCTCGTATCCTCTCGTCGATGAAAGAGGAGCGGGTGGCTGCCTCTGCCCAGTTGAAAGGGCCGGACGCCACTTTTGAAGGGGATCCCGATCGCTTTATCCAAGATCTGCGCGCTGCTCTCTATTGCTCCAAAATCTGCTCCTATGCTCAGGGGATGGCCCTGCTCAAAAAAGCCACCGTTGCCCACGGCTACGTCTACACCTTCAGCGAGATTCCGCGGATTTGGAAAGGGGGCTGTATCATCCGCGCCCGCTTCCTCGGTGAGATCCAATCGGCCTACAAACGGGATCCAGAGCTGGTGAACCTGCTCTTGGATGAGGAGTTCGAGCAGGCCATTCAGGAACGGCAGGGATCCTGGCGGCGGGTGGTGGCCACAGCGGCGGCCTTGGGGATCCCGATCCCGGCCATCAGCGCTTCCTTGGCCTACTACGACAGCTACCGTACCGCCAACCTGCCCCAGAACCTCACCCAAGCCCAGCGGGACTTCTTCGGGGCCCACACCTTTGAGCGCATCGACAGGCCGGGCGTCTTTCACCATGAGTGGAATGCCAGTTCGCGTTAGCAACGGGTAGCATGAGGAGGTCTTGGGATCCCTCTCTGGCCGGGGATCCGGAGGCGGGAGAATCTGTTTGATTTGATATGGACATTAAATTGGCCGTGAATGGCACCCTGATGCGGGGGCTACCCCTCAATGAGAACCTACTGCAAATTGGGGGTCGCTTTGTGCGGGAAGCCCAAACAGCCGCTTGTTATCGGCTTTGGTCCATCGACGGTCTTTATCCAGGCATGGTACGGGTTTGCCAGGGCGGTTCTGCAATTGCTCTGGAGATTTGGGAAATCCCTGCCCATGGGTTGGGTCAACTCCTTTTGCAAGAGCCGCCAGGCTTGTCAGTGGGCCGCATTCTTTTGGCAGAAGGGGAGGAAGTGCTGGGGATCCTAGCCGAACCCTACCTGTGTGAGGGGCAATTGGACATCACCGCTTGGGGGGGGTGGCGAGCCTACATCGCTTCCAGAAATAGACAGGAATAATCGCATTTCACCAGCTTTTCCCAGTCGCAGCTTCGACATCAGTTGACCCGCTGGGGATCCCGCCACAGTACCTGGCCCTGCCGCATCGTCAGCACCACATCTGCCGGGGTAACCCGAGTGAGAATCGACGCAATTAGATGACGACTGGCCCGCAAATGAGGACGGGTGAAGTCCAGCAACACCAAATCGGCGGGCAGCCCCACATCCAAATAGCCGTACACATCGGATCCCAGTAGAGGCCGTAAATGTCGGATGTTGCTGGTCACCATCTTCAAAATCTCGACTGGATCAGGGCGCACCGCATCTCCAAACTGGCTTTTGGCCACTTTGTAGGTGAAATCCAGCTCTGCCAAAAGGTTCGGGCTATTCAAAAGTCCGTTGTCGGTGCCTAGCAAGAGATTGGCCTCACTCTCCAGCAGGCGGGCAATCGGCGGGAGAGGCAGTCCCAAGTTGGCATTGGCCCGTGGGTTCAAAACGACATTCACCCGATGCCGGGAGAGCAATTGAATTTCCGCTGCGTTGGCCACCGTTGCGTGAATCACCAAATGGGGACGGTAAAAATCAAGAGCACGCTCCAAATCTCCCCGTCCGGCGATGGCCAGACTGACCTCTCGATACCCCTCATTTTCCAGACAGTGGATGGCCCGCAGCTTGCCTATTTTCTCGGTCAGGTCGTGGATCTGCCGCCAGGCGGGTTCCGTCAAATCGTTCAGGGTGCTCTCGGAAAATCCATCTGCTACTGCCAGAATCTCTTGCAATTCTTGATAGGCTTGGGGGTTTAAGGGATCCCGATTTTGCCGCAATTGCTCCTCACTGAAAGGGAGGCTCTCAAACTGGCCCAAGATCACTGAGTGGATCCCGGTTTGGGCTGCAGCTTCCCGCAACAGTTGGCAGCCGTAGACCCCCTGCTCGCGAAAATCGATGTGTCGGATGGTGCCCGTTGCCGCCATGTAGCGCAGGTGAGCGGCGATGTGTTCCAGGTGCTGTTGCGGCGACTGTTTGGCTAACTCTCGATATTTGTAGCCGTCAGGTCGGAAGAACCCCTCTTCCAAAGTCAGGCCTGTCGCCCCATCCGGCAGACAGCTATCCCCCATGTGGGTGTGGCTGTTGGTGAAAGCCGGCAAAATCACCCAGGATCTCTGTTCCAACCCAACAATGGGATCCCCCAGTTCCATGCAGGTAACGGTGTCTTGTTCTACCCCGAAGCGGGAGCAGCGATGGGGAACCAGATCCGGGCCGGCCAGAACAACACCCTCTTGCCATTGAAAACCCATAAAACCCACTCGCAAAACTCATCAGACTTGAGAATGTTATCAGTGCCAAAAACGGGCTAACCGAACTTTGGGTGAGCGGGAAGGACTTTTGCCAGCATAAAGTGAAGCATCAAAACTTTGAATCGAGAAAACTGTAATTTAGACTACCAAAACTTCTCGATAGAGGCTATCAAATACAGTAGTTGCTGCCAGGGGTTCAGCAGAGGTTCAGAACCTCACCGAGTCTGCTGGGTCTCGTCTTTCCAGAAAGCTTATTCACGAATAGGATTCTCAACATGAGCCGGCCATTGTTTCGTCATCTGTACACTCGTAGGCAGCTCCTTCGCTCTGGTGCTGCCGCCGCTGCCATCACCTTGACCTCACAGTTGTGGCGTGCCCAGGCCCAGAACAAGAAAGAGATCACCATCGGCTTTATTTACGTTGGCCCCAAAGATGACTTTGGCTGGAACCAGGCCCATGCAGAGGGAAAAGTTGGCTTGTCCAGCCTAACTTGGGTGAAAACCGTTGAAGAAGAAAATGTGCCGGAAACGGTGGCCGTGGAAGAAACCATGCGGGCCATGATCGAGCAAGATGGGGCAACGGTACTCTTTCCCACTTCTTTTGGCTACTACGATCCCCATATCTTGCGGGTAGCCAAGGAATATCCAGAGGTACAATTCTTTCACGCCGGTGGACTTTACATTGAGGGAGTGCATCCGAAAAACGTCGGTAGCTACTTCGGCTACTTGGATGAAGGCCACTACATCAACGGGGTGCTGGCCGGTTCCATGACCAAAAGCAACCGCCTTGGGTTTATCGCCGCCAAACCCATTCCCATTGTGTTGCGCAACATCAACAGCTTTACCTTAGGAGCCAAGAGTGTCAACCCCAACATCACCACTCAGGTGATCTTTACGGGAGATTGGGCTCTACCTGTCAAAGAGGCAGAAGCTGCCAACAGCATGGCCGACCAAGGCATCGATGTGCTCACCTGCCATGTGGACAGTCCCAAAATCGTTATCGAAACAGCAGAGCGGCGAGGTCTGATGAGCTGTGGTCACAACACCAGCCAAGCGGCGCTGGCTCCCAAGGGCTATTTGACGGGCGCTGAATACGACTGGACAAGCGTCTATACCCAGTTTGCCGAAGCCATCCAGGCGGGCAAAACCCTGATGAACGGTGGGATCCCCCACCTCATTCGGGGGGGTATCAAAGAGAAATTCATTAAAACTTCCCCCTGGGGATCGGCAGCCAGCGATGAGGCCAAAAAAGCTGGAGAAGCGGCCCTTGCCCAGTTGCAAGCTGGCTCGTTGGTCATTTACAAAGGCCCTCTCAAAGACAATACCGGCAAAGAGGTGATCCCTGCCGGAGTGGAATACGGCCAGCGGGCAATCGAGCTGGAATCCATGGACTACCTGGTGGAAGGCGTGATCGGGAGTATCTCTAGCTGATGGCTACCACCTCTTCTGCTGTTTCCCGCTCGGTTCCGCTGCGGTGGCGCTCCAGCCTTGAGCCGATCCTACTGCCCTTTGGGGCTTTGTTGGCCTCGCTGTTGATCTTCGGCTTGTTTTGTGCCATGGCCGGCGCAAATCCCTTCGCCGTCTATGGCTCCATCTACAGAGCTGCCTTCGGCAGTTGGTTCTCTTGGCAAAATACTCTGCAACGGGCGGCTCCCCTGATGCTCACCTCCCTGTGTACCATCCTGCCGGCCCGCATGGGGCTGGTGATCATCGGCAATGAAGGAGCTCTGGTGATGGGGGGGGTGGCAGCTGTGGCGATGGGGCTGTGGGCGGGATCCCTGGCTCCACCCGTGGTCGTTTTCCTGATGGCCTTGGCGGGCATGGTGGCCGGTGGCCTGTGGATCATGGTGGTGGGGGCACTGCGCCACTACCGGGGTGTGAATGAAACCATCAGCAGCCTGTTGATGAACTACATTGCCATTGCCCTGATGAACCATTGGGTGGGGGGGCCGCTGCGGGATCCCAGTTTCTTGAGCAAGCCCTCCAGCTTTGCCGTTGACGAGGCCAACATGTTGGGTCGGCTATGGGGCACCCGCATCCACTTCGGCTTGGTCTATGGCATCGTTGCCTGCCTGGTTGCCTATGTGTTGATTCAACGCACCACGTTGGGTTTTTCGGTGCGCATAATAGGGGGTAACCCAAAGGTGGCCCGAATGGTGGGGATTGCTGTCGGTAAACTCACACTGTTAATCACCTTTCTGGCCGGCTCCTGTGCCGGCTTGGCGGGCATGGTAGAGGTGGCTGCCGTACACGGGCGGGCCAATGAGTCCTTGACTGTGGGCTATGGCTACAGCGGCGTTCTGGTGGCCTTTGTCGCTCGACAAAACCCAGCCGCAGCAGTGGCGATGGCTATCCTCCTGGGAGGGATCCTGGCCAGCGGCAGCATTTTGCAGCGCTCCCACAATTTGCCGGATGCTACTGTGTTGGTGTTTCAGGGCATTGTCTTTTTGCTGATTCTCTACAGCGAATCCCTCTACGGGCGCTTCGACTTTTTTCGGGATCGAGAACCCTCAGAACCAGCCTAGATAACTGGCCCCCGAAGTAGCAATGATTTGGTCAAGTAACCAATTCAGTGGTCAGGAGAAAAACTCAGATGGAAACAGAAGCCCTAGGATGGTGGGGGATCCCCTTGGCGGTGATCGCCGGAACCTTGCGGGGAAGTGCGCCTTTTTTGTTCGTCAGCTTGGGGGAGTGTCTGACGGAAAAAAGCGGCAAAATCAACCTCGGCCTAGAGGGATCCCTGTTGATGGGGGCAATGAGCGCCTACGCCATCTCCTTCCTCACCCAAAACACGGCAGGCAGTGTGGTCGCGCCTTGGTTAGGGGTATTGGTGGCCGGGTTTGCCGGTTTAGCCTTGGGAGGGATCCACGCCTTTTTGGCCCAACAACCTCGGGTTAACGATGTTGCGGTGGGCATTGCTATGATCATCTTTGGCAGTGGAATGGCCTTTTACCTGGGCAAACCCTTCATTCAGCCCGCAGCCCCCCGGCTACCTGCCTTTGAGTTGGGAAATTGGAGCAGCAGTCCTGCCATTCAAGCTGCCCTAAAACTGAGCCCACTTCTGCTGCTGGGGATCCTCCTGGCCTTTGTCATGCACTGGTTCTTTCGCTCCACTCGTTGGGGCCTATTCGTGCGGGCTGTGGGCGACAACCCCGATGCAGCACGGGCCATGGGGATCTCGGTGCCCAAGGTAAGGGCTCTGTGCATCATGGCAGGCAGCTTCTTGGCAGCCGTGGGAGGAGCTTACCTGTCCCTATACTACCCCGGCAGTTGGACAGAACGCATTTCCAGCGGACAAGGCTTGATGGCCGTGGCCCTGGTGATCTTTGCCAAGTGGAACCCGTTGCAGTGTTTATTGGCTGCTTTTTTGTTCGGCGGAGCTCAGGCGATTGGGCCAGCCTTGCAGTCGGTGGGTGTGCAGTCCAACTACTACCTGTGGAATGCCGCTCCCTACGTGCTGACCTTGGGGATCATGATCCTGACCAGTTCTCCGCGGCGAACCCTGGCAGGCATGCCTGGGGCCTTGGGCACCGGGAAGTAGCCGACTGGCTATAGTCGAAGTGAACCCGATTTAGGGATCCCTGGTTATGACCGCTGTACAAACCCGACCTGCCAATACCCTGACTCTGAGAGAGGTTCACGAGCTCTTAGGGCTGTGTCGGGGAGATTCTTTAGAGTTCGAGGAAAAACTGGACTTACCCCCTTTGACTGAACGGGAGATTGAGGAGCTGACCCAACTCCAGGAATTGTATTTTAGCTATCTGGCCGATGACACTCTGAATGAAGGGCAAGTCAAATTTCTGTTTGTTTCTCCACTTCTCAAACTGGCAGGCTTTCTATCGAGCGACATCAAAATTAATCTAGAAGAAAATATTGCCGATATTATCGTTGAGGAGGAAGAAGGCCAAGTTGCCATCAAAGGTCGTGTAGACTTACTCGCCATTAGAAGAGGAGCAAGAGAGAGCTTTTGGATCCTCGTGATAGAAACCAAGGGAGGAACAGTAGCTACAAGCCTGGCCATCGCCCAATTATTGACCTATGCTTACAAAGGAATAAAAAATCAAGAATTTGTTTGGGGATTAGCTACAAATGGAGAAGACTACCAATTTATCTTGTTACAGCAAGGTTCACCCATTACCTACCATTATCTACCTAAGCTGGGATTGCTAGATAGCAAATCGATACATCGGCTTTTACAAGTTCTTAAATCCATTCGACTAACTCTCTAACCCATTCCATCTTCATCAGCAAAGGATTTGATCATGAGTGGACTCGGTGGCCTGAATAAAACTCCCAACGGTGTTGTATTGGGACTGGTGCAACTGCAGCTACCCAATGTGGTTACTCCCGATGATCTGGCGGCGCAAACCCAAAAGATAGTCAGTATGGTGGGGAAGGCTCGCCGCAGCATGCCCAGCATGGATTTGGTGGTCTTTCCGGAGTACTCTCTGCACGGCCTGTCGATGGACACTAATCCGGAGATCATGTGCCGACTGGATGGACCAGAGGTAGCTGCCTTCAGTGCCGCCTGCCGAGAGAACGATATTTGGGGCTGCTTCTCAATCATGGAATACAACTCGCAGGGTAATCCCTATAACAGCGGCATTATTCTCGACAATCGAGGGAACCTACAACTGTACTATCGCAAGCTGCATCCTTGGGTTCCCGTCGAACCTTGGGAGCCGGGAAATTTAGGGATCCCTGTCTGTGATGGCCCGAATGGCTCAAAGATTGCCCTGATCATTTGTCATGATGGCATGTTTCCAGAAATGGCCCGCGAGTGTGCCTACAAAGGGGCCGAGATTATGTTGCGCACTGCCGGATATACTGCCCCCATTCGCCACAGTTGGCAAATTACCAATCAGGCCAATGCCTTTTGCAATTTGATGGTGACGGCCTCGGTGTGTATGTGTGGGTCGGATGGCACGTTTGATTCTATGGGGGAGGGCATGATCTGCAACTTTGATGGCACCCCCCTGGTCATGGGATCCCATCGCCCTGATGAAATCATTACTGGCGAAGTGCGCCCAGATTTGGTGCGGGAAGCTCGCATCCATTGGGGTGTGGAAAACAACATTTATCAATTCGGACACCGTGGCTATGTGGCCGTCAAAGGCGGAGCCCAAGATTGCCCCTACACCTACATGCAGGATTTGGTGAATGGGGCCTATCGCCTGCCCTGGGAAGAGAAAGTGATCCACAAAGATGGCAGCGCCTGTGGATTTCCTCCTGCCACCCGCCTTTACCAGGAATCCTCCCTCACCGAGGCAGCTTATACTGGCTCTACTTGAAGATTTCGTCGATACTAGAGACACTACACCCGCGTAGACTGGGCAGATGAGGAGTTTAAGCAGGCCCTCCAGGAACGGCAGGGCTCCTGGCGGCGGGTGGTGGCCACAGCGGCGGCCTTGGGGATCCCGTTCGCGTCAGTGGTGCGGAGCACTTTCCCGGCCATCAGCGCTTCCTTGGCCTACTACGACAGCTACCGTACCGCCAACCTGCCCCAGAACCTCACCCAAGCCCAGCGGGACTTCTTCGGGGCCCACACCTTTGAGCGCATCGACAGGCCGGGCGTCTTTCACCATGAGTGGAATGCCAGTTCGCGTTAGCAATGCCTAGCATGAGGTGTTCTCCAATCGCCTTCCACTCAGGAGAAGAATGGATGGCGAGCAGCCCAGCTCCGGCCAAAACAAGCCTCTAGACCTGTAGGCGAAAGGACTCCGCTCCACTAGCGCATTTGCCGAAGCCTCATGTGGCGATATAGTTGTTTCAGTTTAGGCTGAGACAGACGGGCTACTGAGAAAAACCTTCTGGCCTTCTGTATTCAAGGTTCTGGTTGTGGGTTCAATGTCCTAGGTCGTGTTGATCTTATGTTGAGATGGAGAGAATAATTTATGGAGGAAAGAGGATGAAGTTGGTTTTTTAGATGAAAACAAATGGCAGAAGATATTGGCTTTTTACGGACAGAAGAGAGAGTTAACATTGGGAAAGAAGCAAACTGTAAACAGTTTATTGAAGCAGTTCTTTGGATGGCACGTTCTGGTGCTCCTTGGCGCTACCTCCCAGAAGGATATGGCAAATGGTACACCATTTATCAAAGATTCCACCGGTGGAGTCGTTTTGGAGTGTGGGAACGGATGTTCAAGTATTTTATTGACGACCCTGATTTAGAGCATCTTATTATTGATTCAACCATGGTTCGAGCGCACTCCTGTGCTGCCGGAAAAAAGGGGAGCAAGCTTTGGGGAGAAGCCGAGGCGGATACAGCACCAAGATTCATGTGAGTGTAGATGGGTTGGGAAATCCGCTGGAATTGAGGATAACTGGCGGAGAAAGGAACGATATTACTCAAGGGGAAGAATTGATAGAGGGCTGGCAGAGAGAGGATACCAAAGTAATTGGGGATAAAGGATATGATGCCGATAAGTTGATTGAGAAGATAGGGGAAGCTCAAGCGGTTATTCCGCCTAAAAGGAATAGAAAGACGCAGCGGTATTATGACAAGCATTTATATAAAGAAAGGCATTTAACCGAATGCTTTTTTTCATAAGTTGAAGCAGTACCGGCATCTATTTTCTCGTTTTGACAAGTTGGCAAGAAACTTCTTGAGTTTTCTCTATCTCGTCAGTGCTCTCTTTTGGCTCAAATAAAAGATCAACACAACCTAGTGGACGAGTGCCATCGCAAGGTAGCAGCGTTCCTGACCGATCACTACCGCTTGATATTTCTGCCCACCTTCGAGTCGGCCCAGATGGTTGCCAAGGCGGGAAGAAAGTTTGGTAGCAAGACGGCTAGGGCGATGCTGACCTGGGCGCACTATCGGTTCAAGCAGTTCCTGAAGTTCCAAGCCAGGAAGAAGAACGTGGTGGTGGATGTGTCAGAGGCGTACACCAGCAAGACCTGTACGAGGTGTGGGCATATCCACACCCAGTTAGGGGGTGCGAAGGTGTTTGTCTGTCCCGAATGCAACCACAAGCTACCACGGGATTGGCAAGGCGCTCTGGGGGTATTCCTCAGGGCTTTGCGGGATACCGCCATTCTGTTCAGTACTGAGCAGGATGCTATCGCTGCTTCTCTGGGCAGCAATGTGTGGCTACGCCACGCAAGCGAACAGGAAAGTTCAGCGTAAATGTATCAGTCCTGCTGCACTATAATGTTCTCGCTTCAAGGTCTCCGCTTTGAGGTTTGCCATTGGACTTGAGCCTTGAGCCACTTGGTTCTTCATTTTTCCCGATCTTTGCCCCCAACTCTATGACCCAACGTGCCCTAATTACCGGCATCACCGGACAGGATGGCTCTTACCTGGCCGAGCTGTTGTTGCAGAAAAACTACGAAGTTCACGGCATCATCCGCCGCGCCAGCACCTTCAACACCGACCGCATCGACCACATCTACGTGGATGCCCATGACCCCCAGGCTAGGCTATTCCTTCACTACGGGGATCTCACGGATGGCACCACCCTGCGCAGGATCCTGGAACAGGTGCAGCCGACGGAAGTGTACAACCTGGGGGCCCAATCCCACGTGCGGGTGAGCTTTGATGCGCCGGAATACACTGTTGATGCAGTGGCCATGGGTACCCTGCGTCTCCTAGAGGCCATCCGCGACTATCAGCAGCGCACCGGGATCCGGGTGAAGTTTTACCAGGCAGGCTCCTCGGAGATGTTCGGCCTGGTGCAGGAGATCCCGCAAAAGGAGACCACCCCCTTCTACCCGCGCAGCCCCTATGCCTGTGCCAAGGTGTACGGCTACTGGCAGACGGTCAACTACCGCGAAGCCTACAACCTCTTCGCCTGCAACGGTATCTTGTTTAACCACGAAAGCCCACGGCGAGGGGAAACCTTTGTAACCCGCAAGATCACCCGCGCCGTCAGCCGCATCGTTGCCGGCAAGCAAAGCAAGCTGTACCTGGGCAACCTGGATGCCAAGCGGGACTGGGGCTACGCCAAAGACTACGTCGAGGGGATGTGGATGATGCTCCAACAACCCCAGCCGGATGACTATGTGCTGGCTACTGGGGAAACCCACACCGTGCGTGAGTTTGTGGAACGGGCCTTCGCGCTGGTGGGCCTGCCGATTACCTGGAAAGGCTCCGGCCAAGCCGAACAGGGGCTGTACAAAGACCAAGTGTTGATCGAGATCGACCCCCGCTACTACCGCCCAACCGAGGTGGATCTGCTGTTGGGGGATGCTTCAAAAGCCAAGCGAGTCCTGGGGTGGGAACCCAAAGTAAGCTTCCCGCAATTGGTGGAGCTGATGGTGCTGGCCGACTTGGAAGCCATCGGCCTGGATCCGGATCCCATCTTGGGGGAACGGCGCACCCTCAACGGCCTGCTCAGCGAAGATCGCGCCTTCATCCGCACCCAAATGGGGGTTCACTACGACTGACAAGACAGTTAGAACGGTGGAGACGGGATCCCAAAAGACAGCCTTGCCCCCTTGCCCAAAGTAGGGATCAAACGCTTAATATAGTAGATCGCCGATTCTTTTGGTGGTTTGTACTCTTGCTCCCTAGCTGACCATCTCTTGCAGAGTTTGTTTGCTGATTTTGGAGAAATGCCCGCATGTCCCGCTACACAGGTCCCCGCCTAAAAATCATTCGTCGCTTTGGGGGACTTGATCTGCCCGGTTTGACGCGCAAGCGCCCCAAAAATACCAATCCACCCGGTATGCACGGGGCCGAGCGCAAGAAAAAATCCGAATATGCCATTCGCCTGGAAGAAAAGCAGAAGGTGCGCTTCAACTACGGGCTGAGCGAGCGGCAGATGATCCGCTACATGCGCAAGGCACGGCGCTCCAAGGGATCCACCGGTTTGGCCTTGCTGCAAATGCTGGAAATGCGGTTGGATTGCATCGTATTTCGTCTTGGCATGGCTCCAACCATTCCGGCAGCTCGGCAGCTCGTGAGCCACGGCCACATAGAGGTTAACGGCCAAAAGGTAACCATTCCCAGCTATGGCTGCAAAGTGGGGGATGTGATTACGGTAAAAAACAAGGAATCTTCCCGCAAGCTGGTGGCCGCCTACGCGGAGTATCCGGGATTGTTCTTGCCAGACTACCTGGAGTTTGACAAAGAAAAGCTGCGCGGACGCATCAAGGAATTGCCCCCCCGCGAGCAAATTTGCGCCCCGGTCAACGAGCTTTTGGTGGTCGAGTTCTATTCCCGCAAGCTCTAGGGATCCCCTTTTGTGGCCATTACAAATTGCAGGGGGGGGCGGTTTGACGTTCTCCCCACACCCGAAGGCAGGGGATTTTTCACGGTTTGCTTTTTCATAGTCTTCACAGAGTTCCCCCTCTTTCTTGCTCGCGTTGGCAATGCGCAGCGCTGGGGTCATAGTCATTTCGACTCAAACCAGGACACTGTACCCACAACTAAAATGTCGGTCGCGTCTTCGCGTCAGCGTTGCGGAGCAATAGCGTTGCAGAGCAATAATGCAGAGGGCCAGAAGGTTTCTCTCAATAGCCTGGCTGTCTCAGCCTAACCTGAAGCAACTATACTTCCAGCTTGGAATAGAACTGTTTCGTCGCGGTATCCATAGCACCCCTCTCCTTTTGGAAGAAGGGCTGGGAGTGAGGGAGAAAGGCTCAGGTCAAAGGCTGCCAATGGCCCGTTTCAGTTGCACCAAGGCGCGATTGTAGGCGATTACAGCATTGGAAAGGTTGCCACGAGCAGTGGTGAGAGCAGCTTCAGCATTGATCACCTCGGTTTGGGTGCCCACCCCTGCTTGCAAACGCAGCCGGGCCAAGCGCAGGCTCTCTTCTGCCGAGGCAATTGCCACTTTGGCCGAGTCGATCTGTTCACGGCTGGAGCTGAGGGTCAGAAAGGCTTCTTCCACCCCCCGCTGGATTTCGTTGCGGGTGCCGACGAAATTGCTCACGGCCACCTGCCCGTCGATCTGAGCTTGGCGGGCTTGGGCAGCCGCTTCTCCCCCATCGAACCAAGTCAAGCTGAAATTGGCTCCCACCGAATAGCCAACATCAAAGCTATCGCGGCTGGCGTTGAAATCGTTAACGGCATCGAGGCTGGCGAATAAGCCAATTCGGGGGCCATTGCGGGCCTGTGCTAGGCGCACACGGCTTTGGGCCTGCTCCAATTCTCGGCGTCGGCTCTCCAATTCCTGTCGTTGGGCAAAGGCAGCAATGATGGTCTCTTCCAGGCTGAGATCCCACTCTCCCATCGGCTCGATGCGGTCGCTGGCCAACACGTCGGTGGGGCTGGGGAAATTCAGCAGTTCGGCCAGGCGGCGGCGATTCAGTTGCTGGGTGTTCTGGGCCACCAGCAAGGTTTGTCGATTGTTGGCCAATTCCGTCTCTGCCTGGAGAATCTCAAAGCGGGTACCCAGCCCGGCCCCTTCTCGAGCTTGAGCATCCCGCAGAGTAGCTTCAGAGCTTTCAACGGCAGCTTGGCTGATGGCAACCCTGGCATCTGCGCTTTGCAGATCGTAGTAGGCATTGGCCACAGCTTGTTTGACCGTCTGCAGCGTTTGCTCCAGTTGCAGTTGGGCGATGCGCAGAGCTTCCTGGGCCAGCTTCAGGTTTTGCTCCCTGAGGCCACTGTCAAAAGCGGTATACTCCACCCGCACCACACTGGCCGAGAGGGTGTGGGATTCGCGCCTTGGCCCACCACCCGGAGAGGGAGCCTCACTGTACTGGTAGTTGGCACGGCTGGAGAGGGTGGGAGCAAAGGCAGCTTGAGCTAGAGCTACCCCGGCCTCGGCCCGCTCGACAGTCAGTCTGGCCCGCTGCACAGCCGGGTTCTGGGCAACGGCGATCTCCAGAGCTTCTTCCAAAGACAAGCCCTCCCTTCGCTCGATGCGCACCTGCAAGGGGGATTGGGGCACCACCAATTCTTCAGCCGTCAAAGCCCCCTTTAGAGTCAGGTCAGCCGCAGGGGTGGAGTCAGCAGGGTTGGGGGGAATCGATAGGGTGGGGGGGGGTGGGGGGGTGAGGATTTCGCGGCTGTTGGGCAGAGCAAAGGCAGCAGAGCTGGGAGATTCCGGCTGAGCAAGAGCAGGGACAACCCAGAGCAGGCTCAACAGTAGGCCACAGGGAGCAGAACAGGCAAGGCACAACTGGGATCCCGCCGAGCCCGTCTGCTGTTGAGGAAGTTGAAGCGGATCCCTGGCTCCATTTTGCATCGCCATCGTGCTGTCATTCTCAACATCACCCCTAGCAGTATCGCAAAAGAAAGGACAAAGATAAGACGGTTTTCCACAGGCTCTCTGGCTGCCCTGTTCGGGCCAGTGGAAGCGAGTCCTCGCATTTGCCCCTGCAACGATGAGGCCGACCTGCGTCTGCCAGGAGCTCCGAGCACGGGCGGGACTCCTCTACACTCAGCAGAGACGCTTGGATTGAGACCGAGTCGATTTAGATTTAGACTCAGTTTAGAATGGTGGGGCCATCTGTCCGTGATGGCGGGGGTGGGTGTTGTGGGCGATGAAAGGGGGCAAGGTGGCAGACTCTCAGAGCACGCCCAAGCAAGGGGAGACCTCTTCCGGTCGGGATCGGGCCTCGCGGCCGAAAAAAAGTAAGCCAAGCCCTTCTGCCCAGTCCGGGGATTTGGGAACCTCAGAAGCAAGAGCGCGGCCAAAACAGGCCGATAGCACTCCGCGCCGTGCGGAGCAGCAGGAGATTTTACAAGATCACCCTTCTGGCTTGAACCCGCCCAAAAATCTCTCTATACTGCAGGGAACTTTATCATTTGCTCCCGCTTCTTCATCTCTCCTTCAATCTATGCGTGCTCCCTCTTCAGGTGACTCGGATCCCATCCTTTCAGAGACTCATGCGGGCTGTTCAGCATCCGAACCGGATCCCAGCACGGAGCGCCATTTGGCCCTGAGGCAGCAACAGCCCTTGGAGAGCCGTCTGCTCAAAGCCGAAGCCGAGCTCCAAGAGCGGCGAGTTCTTCAGGAACAACTGCAGGCTTTGCGCCAGAAGGTGGCCGAACAAGAAAAGGCGCTGCAGGAGCGGGAGCACCTCTTGCAACAGTTGCAGCAGGCTTTGGCGGATCAGAAAGTGCAGATCTCGGAGCAGGAAGCTCAACTGGCGGCTCGGCAACGCCTAAATGAACGGCAGCGGCAAGATATCGAGGCCCTGCAGGAGCAGATTGAGCAGCTACGCTTGGCCCACGCTCAGGAGCGCCGTCAATGGGAACAGCGCCAGCAGGAGCTGCAAGCTTCTCTTCTGGAAGCCCAAGATGTGGCAGAAAAACGGGTGGAGATGTTGCAGCGTTTTAAGGCAGAGCTTTCTCTGGCCCGCACCCAAATTGCCGAAACTCAAGCGGAGCTGAGCAGCCTGCGAGCTTTGTACAGCGACCAACAGGCAGCCTGGCAGGAGCAACGGGAACACCTCGAGGCCCGTTTGGCAGGCTATGCCGAGACAGAAGCCGAGGCCGAGCAGCGCTGGCGGGAACAGCGGCAGGAGTTGGAAGCAGCCCTGGCCGAAGCCCAAGCTCAATTGGCGGCTTTGCAAGCTCAACAGGAGCACCTGCGTCAGGGATCCCTGGCGCAGCAACAGCTTCAACAGCAGTGGCAGGCCCAGGCCGAAGCGCTGCAAGTGGCCCTCTCCCAAGCCCAAGCAGAAGTTGCCCGTTGGCAGCAAGAGCACCGCCATCTCCAGGAACAGTACGCCCAAGCCCAGCAGCATCTCTCCGCCATGGAGCGGCAGTTGCAGGCTGCCTTGGAGCAGTTGGCCGCTCAGCCCGACCGACAGCCGGAACTGCACTCTGCCCAAATGGCCATTCTCCACCTGCAAGAAGAGATCACAGCCCTATCTGGGCAACTGGAGAAGCAAACAGAGCAGATCAAAGCTCTGCAGGCGGAGCGTGCCGCCCTCTGCGAAGAAAACCGCTCCCTCCGAGAAAAATATGAGCAGCAGCAGATGCATGTGCTGAGCTTGAAGGCGGCTTTGGAGCGCAAAGGCTTGGATGTCCCACCTCGGGCCGGCGGGGTGGAGTCCAATGCCTCCGGCACACTCACGCGAACAGAGTCCCTGGGCCAGCCTCTGTCTCCAACCCCTGCTGCTAAGCCAAAGTCCACAGTTCAGCCTCTGCCGGCTCGGGCAAGCAAGCGGGCGGTCGATCTGCCGAGGTTTCTGCCCCGTCCGTGAGGGATCCCGTGTTGCAGCCTGTGCCTCCCCGCTGGCTGGAAGTGTGGGTGGATCATCCCCATTTGGGGGGTTGCTTTACCTATCGTGTGCCAGAGGGATCCGCGCCAGAAGCGGGCGACCTGCTCAGCGTACCCTTTGGTCAGCAAATGGCGGGGGCAGTGGCCTTGGGTTGGCGCTCCGAGCTGCCGGCAGGGGTGGATCCGCAGTCGGTGCGGGAGATCGAGGCGGTGGTGGCCAAAGGGATCCTGCCCAAAGAATTCTGGCCCCTGCTGCAGCGGGTGGCCGACTATTACCTCACCCCTCTGGCCCAGGTGGTGCGCACGGTATTGCCCCCCGGCTTGCTCAGCCGTTCTCAGCGGCGTGTCCGCTTGCTCAGGCTCCCTGCCGAAGGGGAGGAATGTTCGCCGGCTGCCCAAACCCTGCTGCAGCTGCTTCAGGCCAAAGGGGGAGAGCTGTCTTGGCGCTATGTGCAACAGCAGGTGCCCACTGCCGCCCTCGCCCTGCGGGAACTGCAGCGACGGGGTTGGGTGGAGAGCTTTTGGCAGGAGCAACAGGGGGGCAGGGTGAAAACCCAGCTGGCCGCCAGTCTGGCCGACGACTCCCCAGAGGGGCTGAGCCTCCCTCAGCAGAAGGCGCTGCAGATCCTCAAGCAGAAGGGGGGAGAGCTGCTGCTCGCCGAGTGGGAGCGCCTGGCAGGAGTGAGCCGAGCGGTTCTGCAGGGGTTGGCCCGCAAAGGCCGTGTCCACCTCTACGAGCGCCCACTGCTGCGGCTGGGAGATGCCAGCCTGCCGGGGTGGCGGGATCCGCCCAGGCCCTTGACGGCCGCCCAGGCCCAGGCGGTAGAGGCGATCCGGCAAGCTTTGGGCCGGTTCCAGCAGTTTTTACTGCACGGGGTCACCGGTTCTGGGAAAACGGAAGTGTACCTGCAGGTGATCGCCCAGGTGCTGCAGCAAGGGCAGTCGGCGCTGGTGCTGGTGCCCGAGATCGGCCTTACCCCGCAACTGATGGATCGGTTTCGGGCGCGGCTGGGATCCCAGGTGTGGGCCTACCACAGCGGCCTCTCGGAAGGCGAGCGCTACGACACCTGGCGGCAGATGCTGTCCTCCACCCCCCAAGTGGTGATCGGCACTCGGTCGGCGGTGTTTGCCCCCTTGTCCAAGCTGGGCCTGATCGTTTTGGACGAAGAGCACGACGACAGCTTCAAGCAGGATCAGCCCCAGCCCTGCTACCACGCCCGGCAGGTGGCCGAGTGGCGGGCCGAGCTGGCCGGTTGTCCCTTGGTCTTGGGCAGTGCGACCCCGGCAGTGGAGACCTATGCTGCCCATCTGCAGGATCCGCAGCGGTGGATCCGGCTGGCCCTGCCGCAGCGCATCCCCCAAGCTGGGATCCCGGCCACCCTGCCCCAACTGGAGCTGGTGGACATGCGCCAGGAGCTCCAAGCCGGCAACCGCAGCATCCTCAGCCGCCGTCTACACCAGGCCCTGCAGCAGACGCTGGACAGAGGGGAACAGGCTATTCTCTTTGTCCCCCGCCGCGGCCACAGCACCTTCGTCTTGTGCCGTAGCTGCGGGTTTGTCCTCACCTGCGAGCATTGTGATGTTTCTCTCACCTTTCATCTGGCCCATCTCGGCGGGCAGGAACTGCGCTGCCACTACTGCGGCGCCCGCCAACCCCATCCGCAGCGCTGCCCCGCCTGTGGATCCCCCTACCTCAAGCACTTCGGCACCGGCACCCAAAAAGTGGTGGAAGTGCTGCACCAGCATTGGCCGCAGCTCTCAATTTTGCGCTACGACAGCGACGCCACCCGCCGCAAGGGATCCCATCGCGATTTGCTGGAGCAGTTTCGCAGCGGCAAGGCCCAGGTGCTGGTGGGCACGCAAATGCTCACCAAAGGGCTGGACATACCCCAGGTAACCTTGGTGGGCGTGATGGCCGCCGATGGGCTGTTGCACCAAGCCGACTATCGCGCCGGCGAGCGCAGCTTTCAACTGCTCACCCAGGTGGCAGGGCGCTCGGGCCGGGGATCCCTGCCAGGACAGGCGATTATCCAGACCTATCTGCCGGAGCACCCAATTTTGAGGGCGGTGCTGGCCCAAGATTACGAGGGCTTCTTGCGGGCAGAACTGCAACAACGGCGAGAGGGGGGCTATCCTCCCCACCGAGCTTTGATTTTGATCCGCTTGAGCAGCACCCGCCTGGAAGCCCTGGAGCGCTACTGCCATCGGGTGGCCGAACGCCTACAGGGGATCCCAGCAGAGGTGTTGGGGCCGGGGCCAGCTCAGGTGGAGCGGGTTGCCGGACGCTACCGCTGGCAGATCCTGCTGAAGCAACTGCCCGACCAAGATTGGGATCGCCCGAAGCTGGCTGCCCAGATTCAGGCCGCCATTGGCCATCTCCCCCAAGGGATCCGCGTCAGCATAGATGTGGATCCCCTGCGGATTCTCTAGGGGCGGTCGGCGAAAGCAGAGAGCCCAGAGATCTAGAGAGATCTTGAGGTAGTCTAGTTTCGGGGCCACCCGTATCCAACTCAACTCTGGCAAAGCATGGCTGAAAACCGGACTGGTGCGTTTATCGGTGGGCTGTTGCTGGGAACTGCTGTGGGCACCGCCATCGGCCTGCTCTTGGCTCCCCGCAGCGGACGGGAAACGCGGCGACTGCTGAAGAAATCGGCAGAGGCCCTGCCAGAGGTAGCAGAAGATGTGACCAGCAGCCTGCAGTACCAATCGGAAAAGCTGCTCGACTCCGCCCAAAAAAGTCTGGACGAGGCCCTGCTGAGGCTGCAACAGGCGGTGGCGGTGGGCAAAGAGGCGATGCTGCAAAAGCGACAAGAACTGAGCCAAGCCCAAAACCGCAGCGTCCTGGCCAGGGAAGAAGCGAACTTAGAAGCCCAAGATCGACAGGAAGAAGCGCGATGACCGATCCGGTATTTTGGCTGGGCCTCTCGGTAGGTCTGGTGGCAGTGGGCATTTTGGCGGTGATCCTGACCCTGCTGCCCGCCGTCATCCAACTGGGTCGAGCCGCTCAAAGTGTAGAACGCTTTTTCGATACCCTGCTGCGGGAATTGCCGCCCACACTGGAAGCCCTGCGCCTGACCAGCCTGGAAGTGAGCGAGATTGCTGACAGCCTCGACGAAGGGGTGAAAGGGGCCGGGCAGGTGGTGAAGCAGGTCAACCGCTCCATCGAAGGAGCACGCACCCAAGCCCGTGGCGCCCAGGTCAATATCCGCAGCCTTTGGGCAGGGGTACGGGCAGCTTGGCAGACGCTGTCCGGCGAAGTGCCCTCCCCTGCTGGCGCGATTCATAACCCGCGGCTGCGCCCATCCGACCCGTCCAACCGTGCTTTCCCCGTCGCTTCCTCAACCATTCCCCTGGGGGATGTTCGCCCTTTTGCCGACAGATCCACACCAGAGGGATCCCAGCCCGATGCCCAATCTTCCCGACCGGATCCTGCCAATTCTTAGGCGCTCCTCAGGATTCTCTGAAAGACGGGCGTGGGGGGCTGGGGTTCTTGCCCAGGGGGAAGCTGACCCCAGGTAGCATCCGGATCCCAGCGCAGTTGCGTGATGTCGGTGAGGGAGAACCCCAGTTGCTGCAGGATCTTGAGGCTGAGAGCGGGAATGAGGGGCGAGAGCAGCACTGCCACCCAGCGCACGCTTTCCAGAACGGCATAGAGGATCTGGGCCACCCGTTCCCCCTGCCCTTGTTTGTGCAGCGTCCAAGGGGCCTGCTCATCTAGGTATTTGTTGCTGGCCTGGGCCAAGCTGAGGGCCTTGCGGGCGGCAGAGCCGGGATCCATCCCCTCGTAGGCCGCGGCCACCAGAGGGGCAAGGGTCTCGGCCAAGGTTTTGAGAGGGTGGTCAGCCGGGATCCCAACTGCGGGAATGCGGTAGTCCGGTTGATATTTCTTGAGCATGGTGAGGGTGCGGTTGAGCAAGTTGCCCAGGTCGTTGGCCAGATCGGCGTTGAGCACGTCAACGAAGCGGCCCTCGCTGAAATCGCCATCCTTGCCCAGCTCGATTTCCGTCAGAAAGTAGTAGCGCACGGCATCGGCGCCGTACTGGCGCACCAGCTCAAAGGGATCCACTGTGTTCCCCAGGCTTTTGCTCATCTTGAGGCCATCCTTGGTGAGAAAGCCGTGGCCAAACACCTGCTTGGGCAGGGGCAGACCTGCGGACATGAGCATGGCCGGCCAGTAAATGGCGTGGAAGCGGACAATATCCTTGCCCACCAGGTGGACATCCGCAGGCCAGTAGCGGCGTAGGGCATTTGCCAAGGTGGGCTCGTCGTCAGGATCCAAAGCAGCACTGATGTAGTTGATGAGGGCATCAAACCAAACATAAAGGGTTTGGCCGGGATCCGCCGGAAAAGGGATCCCCCAGGAGACACTAGGGCGAGAGATGGAAAAGTCCCGCAGGCCCTGCTTGACAAAGTTAATCACCTCATTGCGGCGGCTTTCTGGTTGGATAAACTCCGGCTGCTCGGCATAGAGGGCTTCCAGCTTTTCCTGGTAGCGGGAGAGGCGAAAAAAGTAGTTTTCTTCATCTTTCCACTCCACTTTCTTGGTGGGGTGCAGAGGGCAAAACCCACCTTCTAGCAGCTCCGCCTCGTCTTTAAACTCTTCACAGGCAACGCAGTACCACCCCTGCTGCCGCCCAACGAAAATATCCCCCTGATCCCAAACCCGCTGAAAAAACTCCCGCACAATGGCCTTGTGGCGAGGGTTGGTGGTGCGGATAAAGCGGTCGTAGCGGATGTCTAGCAACTGCCAAAGCTGGGCAAACTGAGCCGCAATCTCGTCACAGTGCTGCTGAGGGGGAATGCCGCGCTCTTCGGCGGTGCGCTGGATCTTCTGGCCGTGCTCGTCAGTTCCCGTCACCATCAGCACATCCTTGCCCCGCAGGCGATGGTAACGGGCAATGGCATCCGCCACCAGGGTGGTGTAGGCGCTGCCGATGTGGGGAGCGGCGTTGACGTAGTAGATGGGGGTGGTGATGACAAAGGTGGAATCCGGCATGAGCATCCGCAAGGCTTTCTCCCATGATAGAGGTTGCCGGAAAGTCCAAAAGGCTAAGCCAGAGCGTGGGTGGGGAGAGGCTCATTCGATGAAACTTCAGGTCAACCTTCTGGGGTGGAGCGGTGTGGCGTTGGGAGCAGGGATCCTGGGCGCCGGAGCGGCTCTGGCCCAGCCCTTGCCGGAAACCCGGATCCCCTGTGAGATTTTCATCGCCGGGGGTGGGCTGGGGGGGGTGGCGGCGGCCTATGACGCGCTGCAACTGGGCCGGCAGGTGTGCATGACGGAGATCAGCGATTGGATTGGGGGGCAGGTGAGCGCCCAGGGAGTCTCCGCTTTGGACGAGCGACCCCTGCAACGAGAAAATGACATCTTCCCCAAAGGCTACAGCGAGTTTCGCCGGCGGGTACGGGAAAAATACGGCGGCGATCCCAATCCGGGCAAATGCTGGGTGAGCGTGCTCTGCTTTTCCCCTCAGGTGGGCCATCAGGTTATCCGGGAGATGTTGGATCCCTATCTGCAGTCGGGGCAGTTGCGGCTGTTCACCGAGACGGTAGTGAAGGATTTGGAGATCAAAGACTCTCAGATCCGCAGTGTGCAGGCCATTCGTAACATCCCCAAACACGCCGGCGTGGAGCCGGAGCAGCGGGGGGATTTGTCCACCTATCTCCTGGACTTTTACCGCCTGGAGCCCACCGACGACTGGGACAAGGAGATCCTGCGCTTTGAGCCGCCGCCAGAACGCCAAGACAAAACCCTGCCCTGGGTGGTGATCGATGCCACCGAAACCGGCGAGCTGCTGCCCTTGGCGCGGGTGCCCTACCGCCTGGGAACCGATGGCCAAAGCCGCTGGGAACCCAGCTCCAAGCCCTACGTGGATCCCTACTGTACCCAGGGCTTCACCTACACCTTTGTCATGGAGCGCTTCCCCGTGCCGCAGGTGCCGGTCAAGCCGGAGTTCTACAACGATCCCCTGCACGGCCCCTACTACAGTTACGAACACCCTCGCTTCAACTTTGCGCTGATCTTCACCTACCGCCGCATCCGGGGGCAGGTGTTCGGCTTTGGGGAAGAGGCCATTCGGGTGGGGGATCAGTCAATGCAAAACTGGACTTGGGGCAACGACTGGCGCATCACCGGCCCGGAGATGAACCTCATCCTCACCCACGAGCAGTTGCAGGCTTCAGGCCAGTTGGATCCCGGCGGCTGGATGGGGGGCTTGCGGGTGGAAGCCCTGCGGCGGGGCGAGCAACATGCCAAGGGCTTTTTCTACTGGCTGGTGGCGGGAAGGACAGATTTTCTCCTGCAGCAGGAGGATCCCAACTTTCAAAAAGACTTCTACTTGCGCTATGCCTACCTACGGGGGCCCAATACCCCCATGGGAACTGCCAGCGGCCTCTCCAAGTACCCTTATATCCGCGAGTCACGGCGCATCATCGGTCGCCCCAGTGGGGCCTACCCGCAGGGATTTACCATCTACGAGTCGGATATCACCACGCGGGAATCGGAGTTGAATCGTGGTCGCCCCTTTATCTTCTACGACTCAGTGGGGGTGGGCCAGTACCCCATCGACTTTCACGATTGCCTGCTGCCGGGTTTTTCCCTGCCCCCCAGCAACAACAAAGACGCGCAGGCCCCCAGCTACCCTTACCAGATCCCCCTGCGGGCTCTGATCCCCCAGCGCATTGACAATCTGCTAGCCGGCAACAAAAACATCGCCACCAGTCGCATCGCCAGCGCTTCCTACCGGGTGCACCCCGTGGAATGGGCCATTGGCACCGCCGCCGGCCACACGGCCCACTTTGCCCTAGAACGGGATCTGATCCCGGCGGCGATCGTGGAGGAGCCGCTTTTGGATTTGCGGCTGTTGCCAGCTCTCCAGGCCCAAATCCAGAGCTTGGGCAACCCCATTCAATTTCCTGGCACCACCATTACCGCCACCGATTGGGCCCAATCCCGCTAGCCTAGAAAGGCAGGGTTGGGAGTTGACCGGTGGATCCCGTTGGGGTTGGACTTGTGGGCTGGGAGATGCTTCGCCCCTCTTTATGGGCCGCCACGGCTCTGTGGGGCTTAGGGCTAATGTGGGGGTTTTCGCCGCTGCATCACAAGCTGCAGGAGAGCTGGGAAAAGCAATTGCTATGGGATCCCAGTGGAGCTTTGGCTTCCTTGCTGAGCACCCTTCCCTTTTTGCTGGCAGCAGGCTTGGTGGTAGCCCTGACGGAGATCTCCTTGGGCAAAAGCTGGGCCGTCTCCTGCGGCCTGATCGCCTGCGTCGGCGGAGGCCTCTATGAACTGGGCCGGCGGGACAATGCCAGGTAACTCAAGCGCTCCGTGTTGTTAACGCAACTACCCCCAGTCTCCTCCCCTAGGGAGCGGATAAGCAACGCCAAGTTAGAGCGGCTTCAAGCGATGACCCCCCTCCAAGAAGCAGCAGAAGCAGCGGCCAAGCTGCTGGTATTCCGGGACATCTGCACCCACCCCCCAGCCCTAGCCTGGCAGGAGCTAATCCAGCAGTTGATGAGTGGGGATCCCCTGCCGTGCTGGAGGGCCTACGGGCGCTGGTTTGAGCTTTTGGCCCGGCAGGGCCTGAGCTGGCGGCAATGGCTGATCCGGGAGATCCGCTGGGCCGATAACCCCTTTGCCCGTGCAGCGCTGCGATCCCAAGGGATCCCAGAGCCTCTTATGCAGGCGGCCCGCCACGACCTGCGCTGTCTGCAAACCCTAGCGGACAGTCAGGAGACCATTGCCGAGCAGATGCAGGCGTTGGGGTTCGGGATCCCCTGGCCCGATGGGGAAACCGATAGCGCTGGCTGGGATCCCCGCCCTTTTGCCGATTGGGGCCTGAGCCTGGAGGACTTGATTGCCCACTATCGCCGAGAAGGGGTGGGAATCTGTGCTCGCTACTGGGCCTTTCGCTGGGGGGCATCAGGGCTGCAAGGGATCCCCGCTCCCGATCTGCCTGACTGGGAGGAGATTTACAGCTACGAACGGCAGAAACAGCAGTTGGCGGCCAACACCGAAGCCCTGCTGCGGGGGGATCCGGCTTTGCATGTGTTGCTCTACGGGGCGCGGGGCACCGGCAAGTCTTCTCTGGTGAAGGCGTTGTTGCGCCGCTACGGCCCGCAGGGGTTGCGCCTATTGGAGCTGAGGCGAACAGACTTGATTCAGTTGCCGGAAATTTTGGCAGAGCTGCGGGCGCAGGTGTTGCCTTTTATCTTGTTTGTGGATGATCTCTCCTTTGAGGCAGAGGAAACCGAGTTCAAGCAGCTCAAGGTGCTCCTGGAGGGAGATCTCGTCGCGCCGCCCCTCAACGTGCGCCTTTATGCCACCAGCAACCGCCGCCATCTCATCCGCGAGTTTTTCGGCGACCGACCCAATCCCCAAGATCAAGAAGTTCACGCCTGGGATACCGTACAGGAAAAGCTGTCGCTGCGGGATCGCTTCGGCCTCACCCTCACCTTCACCCCCTTCACCCAGGGAGATTACCTGGCAACCGTAGAACACTTGGCCCAGCGGCTGGGTTTCACCCAATCTCTGGATGCCCTGCGCCGCCAGGCCTTAATCTGGGCCCAACAGCAAAACGGCTTTTCCGGTCGCACTGCTCGCCAGTTCTTGGATGCCGTTCGGGCAGGGCTGGTGAAGGACAGCGATGGACTATAGAAGCGATAGAAGCCATGGTCGCGTCAGCGTTGGGTAGCAACATCGATCCGGCCAATCTGGATCAGACGGAAGCAAGCCGCAGCTTGGCCCGCTTGGGGATCGATGTGGGGGGCACCTTTACCGATCTGGTGCTCCTGCGCGACGGCCAGATTCAGACGGCGAAGGTGCTGTCTACCCCCAGCCCTGAGGAGGGAGTCTTTGCGGCGCTGGACAAGCTGGGGGTGCTCTGGGTTGACCTCTTCTGTCATGGCATGACGGTAGCCACCAACGCGCTGCTGGAGCGCAAGGGATCCCCCACCCTGTTTTTGACCACGGCGGGCTTTCGGGATGTGCTGGCCATTGCCCGTCAAAACCGCCCCTCTCTGTATGACCTGACGCAGCCCAAGCCGGAGCCAGTGGTGCCCCGCCACCATTGCCTGGAGGTGAAGGAGCGCTGCAGCGTGGGTGGAGTGTTGGAGCCGCTCACCGATGCCGAAATCCGGCGGGTGGTGCAGGAGGTGGGGGAACGGGTGCAGCGGGATGGGATCCGCGCTATTGGGGTGGGGTTTTTGTTTTCTTTTCTCTACCCGGAGCACGAACAGCGGCTGGGGACGGCCTTGCGGCAGGCTTTTCCCGATCTGCACCTTTCCCTGTCTTGCGAGGTGGCGCCGGAGTTCCGCGAATACGAGCGCTTCAGCACCACCGCCATCGATGCCTACCTCAGCCCGGCATTGGCGGGCTACCTGCACCGCTTGGCCCAAGGATGTCGGGAGCGAGGGATCCCCCAACCGTTGATCATGCAGTCTTCCGGCGGGGTGACCTCCATTGCTCAGGCGGCGGCCCATGCTTCGGTGGCTTTGCTCTCAGGGCCGGCAGGCGGGGTTTATGGGGCGGCCTATCTGGGTCGGCTGAGTGGCTACCCCCACTTGCTCAGCTTCGATATGGGGGGAACCAGCACAGATGTGGCCTTGATCCAAGATGGGATCCCCCAGGTTACTCCCGCAGCGGTGGTGTGCGGCTTGCCCGTGCAACAGCCCCAAATTGACATCCACACCGTCAGTGCCGGCGGCGGATCCCTGGCCTATTTGCTGCCCGGCGGTGGGCTCCAGGTGGGGCCAGAGAGTGCCGGATCCAACCCCGGGCCGGCCTGCTACGGTCGGGGGGGAACAGCTCCGACGGTTACCGATGCCAACCTCTGGCTGGGGTACCTGCCGGATGGCGGGCGGCTGGGCGACTCGGTGCAGCTACGGCGGAGGCTAGCGGAACAGGCTATTGCCACGCTGGCGGATCCCTTGGGCTTGAGCTTGCAGGAAACTGCCGTTGGCATTCGCACCTTGGCGAATGTCGCCATGTCGCGGGCCTTGCGGGTGATCAGCGTGGAGCGGGGTTTGGATCCCGCCGATTTTGCCCTGTTGGCCTTCGGCGGAGCCGGGCCCATGCATGCCTGTGCTTTGGCAGAAGAGCTGGGCATCCGCACGATCTTGATCCCGGCTGCCTGTGGGGTGCTCTCGGCGCTGGGAATGGCTTTGGCAGATCTGCGGCGAGACTATCGGCGGGCCATCCTCCAACCTCTGCGGCAGCTCACGTCCGCTTCAGGGGGATCCCTGCTGGCCCAATGGGCAGAACCCCTGATCCGCCAGGCCCAAGCCGATCTGCAGGAGCCGGCGTTGCACTTCAGCTTGGACTTGCGCTATCGCGGCCAGTCTTTTGAGTTGGAGATCCCGGTGCAGTTGTCAGATCCGATTCCTCATCTGGAACAGCAGTTTCACCAGGCCCACCAACAACGCTATGGATGGCAAGATTCAGCCCAGCCGGTGGAGGCAATTCAGTTGCGTCTCCAGGCGGTGCAGGCCCTACCCACCGTGCCTTTGACCGCACCCCCCCCCTTGCCAGGGGATCCCCTCAAGGGTCGGCGAGAGGCATGGTTTGGGGGCAGGATGTGCTCGGTGCCGGTCTACGATCGGCAGCGCATGGATGTGGGGTTTCAACTGCGCGGGCCGGCAATTGTCGAGATGCCGGAGGCAACTGCGGTGATCGAAGCCGATTGGACGGGGGTCATTGACGAAGTGGGAACCCTAATCTTGAGCTGTGTTCGCGATAGCGGGACAAAGTCCTGGTGAGTCCATCCGCAAGCAGAGCGTCATGGTCATTTCGATTCAAACTAGGATACTGTGCCCACACCCAAAACGTTGCTCGCGTCGGCGTTGCGGAGCAATAATGCAGGGGGCCAGAAGCTCACCCTAACCTGAAAGACCACAGCAGAGCTTGTTTTGAGAGGGAGAGGCAGGTGCTCCAGATCACCTTGACGAATACCTTCACGATTTTTGCGTCCAGATGGGGTGTTGTCTGTTTTCGTTTGTCAGGGTCTAGATAGATGGACTGGCCTCTGTGGCCCTGTCCTGACTGAATTTTCCTGATTCCGCTCAAGGGCGGACGATGGGACTCGAACCCACGAATGGAGGATCCACAATCCTCTGCCTTAACCGCTTGGCTACGCCCGCCGTGATTCCGGCTATCTAGCTTAGCATGGGAAAAACGGGACTGAACCACAGAGGTCGAAGCACCCCAAATGCTACCCAGAGCCGATTTGTTGCGAGGGGCAGAGCATCGAGAAACCTTGGCACGGGTCTTGGATTTGGGAGAGCAAGCTCTCAAAACCTGGCAAGTGGTCTGGAGCGACTTCCTCTCGCCACCGGAAATAGCAGAGGTGCAAGCTCGGCTGTGCAACTTGACCGAACTACAAGTGTGGGCTTGGGGAGGGTACCCTCAAGCAGAGCGCCAACGCATAGCCCTGGCCCGCTCTGAGGTGGGTCTGGATGTCCGGGATCCAAAGTCCGACCCAGAAGGGATCCCATTGGCCGCCATTCAGATTCAAGGCAACTTTCTCTTCGACCCGGCCACCCACCGCGATTTTCTGGGAGCCCTGTTGGCGTCCGGCATCGCCCGCGAGAAAGTGGGAGACATCCTTGTGTTGGGAGACTCAGGCGCCCAGGCCATCGTTGTGCCCGAAATGGTGGACTACCTCGCCCTAAACCTGACGCAGGTGCGCACAGTGCCTGTCAAAGTGAGCCGGATCCCCCTGGGCCAGTTGAACATTCAGCCCCCCCGCGTCAAATCCATCACCAGCATAGAAGCCTCTTTGCGCTTGGATGCGGTAGCCTCAGCTGGGTTTGGCATCTCCCGCAGCAAGATGGTGGAAGAAATCCAACGGGGGGAAGTGCGGGTCAATTGGAAGCCCATTACCCAAGCCAGCTACACCGTTGGCCCTCAGGATTGGATTGCCATTCGAGGTCGGGGTCGGCTGCAAATCGAAGAGGTAGCCGAAACGAAAAAAGGCCGCTTTCGAGTGCAAATGACGCGGTATCTCTAGATTTTTTCCTGTCTGAGTTTGGGGAGATCGTTATGCTCATTTTGGTTCAAACTAGGATACTGTGCCCACACCCGAAACGTTGGTCGCGTCAGTGTTGTAGAGCAATAATGCATAGGGCCAGAAGTCTTTTCAAGGACTCCGTCCCGCTGGCGCGATCAGTAGCTCAGGTGTCCACCCTAATTTGAAGCGACTGCAGCTTCAAGAAATGCTCTAGAAAAAAGAGAAAAAGGCCCAAGGGTAAAGCAAATACTCCAAGTAAAACAACTTCCAGATCAGTTGATAATAGCCAACGATCGCATCTCGGCGGTTGAGATCCAGATGGACACCATAGCCCAAGAGGATCCCCAGCCCCAACACATGGCCCACCAACAGCCAGAAGCCGTTGCCCGCAAGGAGAAAGGAGATTCCCACCCCGATAAATCCCAGATAGCACAAGGCCAAAATGCCGATACAAAACCTTGAGATCCGCTCTGGCCCAAAGCGCAGCGAGAAGGTGGCAATGGCAAACTGGCGATCCCCTTCCATGTCGGGAATATCTTTGAAAAGGGCGATCACCAGCCCAAAAATCGACATAAACCCCGTCAGCCAAACAATCGCAGCCGAAAGCTCGACCCTTCCCTGCATCACCTGCTGAAAATGGCTGTAAAGGCCCAAATTGACGATCAAGCCGCGCACGCTGTAGATGCAAGCCGAGGCCGCCAGCGGAAAACGCTTCAACCGCAAGGGGGGCAGCGAATAGGCCGTGCCGATCCCATTGCTCAAAAGCACCGTCAGCAGCAGGTAGGGGATCCCGGCCATGGCCAGTAGGACGGACGCCGCTCCACAACCCACGACGATCCCCACCCCCTGTCGCCAACTCAGGGATCCAGCAGCTAAGGGCAAATGGGGTTTGTTGATGCGGTCGATTTCAATATCCGTCAGTTGATTCAAGCCGACGATGTAGACATTGGCCGCCAGACAGGCCGCCCAAGCCCAGACCAGGTGGGGTAGTGCGGAGAGAACCGGTTGCAGGGATCCGGCAGCCACAAACCCCGCCAACAGGTAGAGGCCCACCACGCTGGCGCTGGTGCCGTAGACGGTGTGGGGTCGAGCAAAACGCCAGAGAACTTGTGGGCGCAACATCAAAAAAGCTAGGGAGAGTCTTCCAGGAGAGAAGCTAGGGCTGCCCAGCGGGGATCCGCCGTTGGTGCTGTAGCTTCCACCGCAATGCCCGGACAATCGGGACGGCAGGGCAACTGGCGGGGCATCTCCAAATGCAGGTGCTGGTACATCCAGTCTTCGACATCCAGCTCACCATTGGGGGGCAGGCTCTCCAGCAGATCTTCTTCGTCTTGCAATTCCAGCTCCAAGGGGAGAGGTTCGGGATCCCGAATCAAAATGATCTCCTCAACTTCCAGGTGCAGCCGGTGGTTGAACTGCTGTAGGCAGCGGTGGCAGGTGAGGGTGACAATGGTACGAGCTTCAGCACTCACTTCGAGAAAATGGCCCCGATGGCTGACTTCCAGGGATCCCTCCACAGGGGTCAAACTCTCAAAGCCCGAAAAAAACTGCCTAAACTGCAATTCTTGGGTTTGACCGGGCATCTGCCGCAGATCCGATAGACGAATTGGCCTCAGCATGGCACCCCCCTTCACGCGTTTTGGGTAGCAGGGATCCCTGTCGTCACCGTAGCAAGAGGGCCAACTTGTTCCCAGCCCTCTGCCCACTCTCAAGATGGGGAAGCTGCCCGACGGATAACCAAGCGCCGGTCGGGCTCTTTGCCACGGCTGAAAGTTTCCAGATCGGCATAGGCAGGGTCATTCAAGAGAGTATGAATTTGCCGACGCTCGGCAGCCGAGAGATCGGGAAACTCGTATTCCCGGCCAGTGGCCCTCACCTTTTCCACAGCAGCGGCAACCAAAACCTTCAGCTCCTGCAAACGCCGCTGCCGATAGCCGTCCAAATCCAAAATGTAGGGCTGCTGCTGGTCTTCCGGCTGGTTCAGGTTGAGAAGGGTGTTGGCCAGGTACTGCAACGCATCCAGCACCACGGGGGAGCGATCCTCCTCTTGAGGGGAATCTCTGGAAGATGGAGAGGGCAAGGGGGGGGCTTTCGCCAACAGCAGCCGCTTCTGAGCTGGGGTCAAAGAAGACGCCTCGATTTCCAGCACCTCCCCCACCACCCGCACCGCCGCTGGGATCCCCATAGCCGCCAGCACCTGCTGTAACCACTGCCTGGCTCGCTCTTGATTGGCCGCAAAGGTGGACTTGTTTGGCGAAGGGGCAACGGTTCCCTCAGATTTCTTAGCAGCAGATCCCGTAGAAGACTTAGGACGGCTCATCCTGGGCAGCTTCCAACTTTGAAGAGCATGACTCTAGTCAATAATAAGCTCAACTATACTGAAAATAATGTATAATATGTTCAGTACGGATTACTACCAGTTGATCTTTCTGTTTACTTTCGAGTCTGCCAACATGGTAGCCAAAGCAAAGCAGAAAATTGGTAGTAAGACGACACGGAAACTGCGCTTTGGGTATTCTACTCAAAGCTTTGCGGGATACCGCCATTCTGGTTGGAAACAAACAGAATGCTATCGCTGCATAGTTGAACAGTGATGTTCAGCAGTGTTCAGCGTAAATGTATCAGGTATCAACACTCCACCACAAGTCCACCCCAACAGCGAGGATCCCCTAGGGCTCAAAGGGCAAGGATTCCCGTCCCTCCTTGGCTGCTCTGGGCTTGGTCGATTTCTCCACTTCCTTGGCCTCCACCGTGATCGTCTGGGCAGCCCGACGACGCTCCTCTTCCACCAATTGCTGCAAGTTCTCCGGCAACGGCTCCCGCGAGAGCAGGAAGGTCTGCACCGTTTGGAAGATGTTAGAGACGAGGATGTAGAGCAAAACCCCTGCCGGCAGAGGGAAGAACAGGAACATCGCCGAGAACAGCACAGGGGTGATCCGAGCCATGGAACTTTGGCTGGGATCCTCTTTGCCGGTATCCTGTCCGGCATTGGTTAGGTACTGGTTCAGGTAAATGGACACCCCAAAGATGACGATCATGGCGATGATATCCCAGTGGATGGTGCCATCTTCGTCGAAGGCCCCCACACGGCCCAACTTGTCGATGAACAGAAAGCCGGTGTCAGAGGCCAAACCGGGAATGGACACCTGCACGGTCACATCCCCCGGCTGCAGAGCCAGCAAGGTGCCATCCGGCTTTATCTGGGCACGATCTTCTCCTTTGGTGATCTTCCAGGTGGGCTGTAACAGACTGGGATCCCCGCCCGCTTCGGCCACCAACTGCTCAAAAGGTTTGCCCCCCGGCCCTTGAAGCAAAAATTGCACCTCTTCCCCGACGGCAATCTTGGTGCCTTTGGGTTCCACCAACACCACCGGCTTGTGAAGAGAGTCGGTGACAAAAATGTTCTTGCTGGGGCTGACGTAGGGAGCTGGTACCACCTCAGCCGCCACTTCCGCCGGCAGGATCTGCAAGTTGACATCGTAGGTTACTGCCGCAAAAGGGGATCCCCGCAGGGTGGCAAACAGGGCAAACAGCACTGGCATTTGAATGAGCAGTGGCAGGCAGCCCCCCAAGGGATTGGCCCCCAGCTCGCTGTAAAGCTTGGCCTGGGCTTCCCGAAGCTTCTGCGGGTCGTCTCGGTATTTCTCCTGGAGTTCTCGCATCCGCCGCTGCATCACCGGGCTGATCACCTTCATGCGCCGCATGTTGCGGATGGATCCCACATTGAGCGGGTAGAGGGCAAAGCGGATCACCAACGTCAGGAAGATGATGGCCAGTCCATAGCTGGGCACGATCCCATAGAAAAAATCCAGGATCGGCAGCATGACGTTGTTGGAGAGAAATCCGACTCCGAAGTCCATGAGGGGCGCTGGCAAATGTCCGTAACCATTGTAATGGCTTCCGTTCGGTTGACGAGGGCGTTTTCAGGGTTTGTCCCCTGGATCCGTCAGATAGACCTGAGAAAGGCGAGCAATTGAGCAAAATCAAGCCCGCTCCACTGAACAGGGATCCCAAGGCCAAACCAGAACCCCTCATCGGCAGTTGCCTAGCAGTCCTTTTTTCCCCTATGATGAGAAACGCTTGATCCTCGGTAGCTCAGCGGTAGAGCGGTCGGCTGTTAACCGATTGGTCGCAAGTTCGAATCTTGCCCGGGGAGTATGTCTGATCCAATCAAGGAAGCCGGATCCGGAACCCTATCCTTCCAGGCGGCTCTGGGCCTGCTGAGGGAAAGGGGGAGAGAAAACCCAGTCTCCCATCTCGTCGAGGAAGATGCGACGCTAAGCCAGACGTGGAGAAAATAATGTGAAGCAATGTGAAGGCGGCTAAGGGTTTCGTCCCGCCTGTTCCCGGCAAGTGTCAAGAGTCTCTGTCCTTTGGGGCAAGGAGTATGTCAGAATACCCTCTGGCTGTCTATTCCCAATCCGAGGGTGCTTGCTGTGATCGACCTGTCGCGGATCCCTGCCCAACCCAAGCCCGGCCTGCTCAACCTCTTGATTGAGATTCCCGGCGGCAGCAAAAACAAGTATGAGTTTGACAAAGACATGGGAGCAATGGCGCTGGATCGGGTGCTCTACTCCTCGGTGCAGTACCCTTATGACTACGGCTTTGTGCCCAACACGCTGGCCGGGGATGGGGATCCCTTGGATGGCTTGGTGATCATGGATCAGCCCACTTTCCCAGGGTGTGTGGTCACGGTGCGACCCTTGGGCATGTTGCAGATGATCGATGGCGGGGATCCGGATGAGAAGCTGCTGTGTGTGCCTGCTAAGGATCCCCGCTATGCTGCAGTGACCAAGCTGGAAGACATCGCCCAGCACCGCCTGGATGAGATCGCGGAGTTTTTCGCCACCTACAAGCGCCTGGAAAAGAAAGAAACCCAGATCTTGGGCTGGAAAGGCTTGGCCGAAACCGAGGCGGTCATTGCCAGCAGCATTGCGGCCTGCAAACAACCCCAATAGACATCTCTAAGGGATGCGAACAGAAAGAGCTTCCTGGCGATGTTGCAACAGTCGCTCCAGGGTGAGGGGCCCTTCGATGTGTTGCCAAGGCAAGGGATCCCCTGGATCCCAGTGGCTGTGCACGTAGTAGTCTAGGGGCGGCAGTTGCCCTTTAAGCTCTTTGAAAGCGCGCCGGTAGCTCCCCAAAGATTCGCCAAAGTCCCGCGCCAACTGCAAGACCTTTCCCACCCGCCGATCCCCTCGCGAGATGAGGGCTTGGATCACCGACCAGCTATAGCTTTCCGGGCGCAACTCCACCCCCAGGGGACGCAGGTGTTTCTGGAAAAACTGCAGTTTTTTCTCGGCTTTGGGATCCACCCCGTGCCACTGAAAAGGGGTGTGGGCTTTGGGCACAAAGGTGCTGCAACCCAGCGTCAGGCGCAGGCCGGGAGCCGCTTTTTTGAGCTCTTGGAAAAGGGCTACTGTGGCCTCCAGATCTGCCTGGGTTTCCGCCGGGATCCCTACCATGCCGTAGAACTTAATGCCCTTCAGACCTCCAGCCTGGGCGTGGGCTGCTGCTGCCAAGATTTCCGGGTTGCTTAACTTCTTGTTGATGATCTGGCGCAGTTGTTCTGAGCCACTTTCGATGGCCACCGTAATGGACTGGCTGCCCCGGCGGGAGAGTACCTGCGCCAGACGTGGGGTTACGGTAGCGGTGCGCACCGAGGCCAAACTGAGACGCACCTGCTCGAAGCGATCCTGGGCCAAGTGCTCCAGCAACTGCTCAAATTGGGGGTGCTGGGTTACAGAAGCCCCCAGCAACCCAATCCGCTGAGTGACCTGCAGCCCCCGCTCTACCGCCGGGATCAAATGCCCCTCCACATCCGCCACCCGGAAAGGCAGGGTGAGATAGCTGGCCAGGCAAAACCGACACATCTCCGGGCAGCTGCGCACCACCTCCACCATGTAGATGCTCTCCCAGGCCGCTTTGGGGGTGACTACTGTGGAAACCGAGAGGGTGTTGCCGCGGAAGGTGTGTTTGCGAATGGAGCTAGGGATCCCGGCCACTTTGGGGAGCACCTTCTCCACCGGGCCGTCGGGCTCCCGGTATTGGGGTTCATACAAGCCGGGCACATAGATCCCTGGCACCTGCGCTAGCGCCTGCAATTTCTCAGCCCGGGATCCCTGGCGCACCTCCCGATAGACCTCGATCATCTTCTCCAGAAGACCTTCCCCATCCCCCAACAAGATCAGGTCAAAAAACTCGGCAAAGGGCTCAGGGTTGGCTGTCAGTACCGGGCCGCCGCCAAAGACCAAGGGGTGGGCTTCTTCCCGCTCCTCAGATCTGGGAGGGATCCCGTGCCGTTCCAGCAGAGCCAGGATATGGACATAATCCAGCTCCCAGGATAGGGAAAAGCCGAACAGCTCCGGCTCCCGGGGCAGGGGTTCAGCCAGATCTGTAAAGAGGCGGGAGACGGCCACATCTCGGCGGCTGGCCAGCAGACTCCAGATGACTTGATAGCCCAGGCTGGTGATCCCCACTGCGTAGGTGTTGGGAAAGGCATAGATCACCCGCACCGCGTCGGGGTCGGGCGTGGCCGGGGCAAAGAGCAACTGCTCCAGGGCAAACTCTGAACTAGCCAAGGGATCCCGCTGTGTTGGATTGAGGTTTGGGTTCTGGCTCGGAAGAGTTTTGATTTGCCTGCCGAACTTTTTTGGCTCCTGCATGCTAACAAAAGCTAGCATCTTTCACCAATGCAGATTGCCGGAACAGGGCAGTTCTGCCCAAGCAGGCAGGAAAACCCCACATGCGCCATTGCGGTCTCGGTGCAACCGCGATCCCCTGCAGCAAAACTCATTCCAAAGCCCAGACTTCCGGCAGAAGCCGCCCTCTACGAGCAAAGTGTACGGGCAAAGTGAGGGTAGAGCGTATATCATTACCCCTTCGGCTGGGCAATGTCGAACTCGGCGTCGTAGTCGAAGTCCTCGTCCTCGTCAGCCCAGTCTTCTTCCAGCCTATCGTCCCCCGCCAGCTCCTCTTCCTCCAAGCGGCGCTTTTCTTCGTATTCCTCATCCTCTAGGCCCAGAGCAGCCCGTTCGGCCCGCCGCCGGAAGCGCTCCAGTGCCGCCGGAGTGATGAAGGGATAGGGCAACCCTTGCGCTTGGGCCTCCTCCAGCGCTGCGCGGTAGCTCTCCACTTCCTTGATGTCGATTTTCCAACCGGTGAGGCGGGCTGCCAGGCGCACATTTTGCCCCTCTTTGCCAATGGCCAAACTGAGCTGGTCGCTGTTGACCAACACATGAGCTTGCTGGATTTCCGGATCCACTAGCCGCACCTCCACCACCTTGGCCGGGCTGAGGGCGTTGGCAATGTAGGTGGCAGGATCCGGCGACCAGCGGATGACATCGATTTTCTCGTTGCGCAGCTCCGCTACCACCGCCTGAATCCGGGATCCCCTCGCGCCAATACAGGCCCCCACTGGATCCACGTCCCGCTCCACCGTATCGACCGCAATCTTGGTACGTGGCCCCACATTTCGGGAAGGGGGGTTGGCCTCCCGCGCCACTGCCACAATCCGCACGATATCCTCTTCAATTTCTGGCACCTCGTTGGCAAACAGGTTCACCACCAAGCCAGCATCGGCCCGGGAAACCAAAAGCTGTGGCCCCCGCCGGGATCCCTCATAGACTTTCTTGAGATAGACCTTCATCACCGCGTTGGGAGTGTAGCGATCGCTGGCCAGCTGTTCCTTCTTGGGCAGTTCTGCTTCCACCTCAGGTTGTCCGAAACCGCTGGATACCGACATGATCACCGTCTGCCGCTCGGTGCGCAGCACCCGTGCCTGCAGTACGGTTTTTTCCAGATCGCGGAACTCTTCCTGAATCAGACGGCGCTGCTGATCCCGTAACTTTTGCGCCAGCACCTGCTTGGTTTGGATGGCCGCCATGCGGCCAAATTCCGCCTGTTGTGGGGTGACATCATCTGTGACTTCCCAGCCTACTTCGGCTTCTGGGTAATCCTGCTGCACATCGTACAGAGAGATCTCATGGTCGGGGTTTTGCACCTGCTCAACGATGGCTTTGGTGGCCAAAACGCGAAAGCCTCCTGCCTCCACATCCAACTCCACATCGAAATTGCGGAAGTGGTCTTCTGCAAAGACCACATCTCGCTGGATGGTTTTGCGGTAGCGTTCGTAGCCCTTGAGCAGCGCCTCTCGCAGAGCATCGGTGACCACATGGCGGGGCAAGTTGCGCTCCCGCGAGATCATCTCCACCATTTCCGCCAAACCCGGCAGAGGCACCATCGCCATAACCACTGTCCTCCTGCACAAACTTCGTGAAACTTGCTGTTGCCATTGCTCCACAGCGGGAACTGAACCCGCATCTCTGATGCGAAGGGAGGGCCGCACCACCTGCGGTCAAACGCTCTCTCTATCTCCGGTCTCCTAGTCAGTTTCCGATGAGAGGGCAACCCGCTGCACCGAAGCGCGGGGCAACTGGACTCGCCGCCCCTTGAGAGATAAGGCAACCCTCTCCTCATCCCGACCCAGCAGGTGTCCTGACCAGACGGCTTTGCCCTTGTAGGGCGGATCCAAGGTCACCTCCACCGCAAACCCTTTGAAAACCACAAAGTCGCGATCGCTGGTGAGAAGGTTGCTGATGCCAGGGCTGGACACCTCCAACACATACTGGCCGGGGATCAGATCCACCCGATCCAGCTCGACTTCTAAGGCTTGGCTCATGGCTTCGCAATCGGCATGGCTGGTTTCTCGGTCGGGATCCAGTGGGCGGATATCCACCCGCAGAACTGGCGGATGCTGGTTGGTGTGGAAAACCATCTGCACCAACTGGTATCCCAGTTGAGCGGCCAAGGGACGGGCCAAGCTCTCCAACTGTGGAATAAGAGGGTGAACCATAACCTACTCGTCACCAACCCGGTGCTGCAGCCAGATCCAAACCCCTTGGAGCCGGAGCTGGCAAAGGGGACAGTAAGCCCCCTCAAAAAGCAAAGAAGTGGGTACCACCCACTCCCCGTTGCTATCGCGGAGCTCCTTGAGGCTCGCCCAGAATCAGTACAGACTTCGAGCGCATCCCCCCTACCTCCCAATTTAGAAGATCTCCTCCGGTTTTGTCATGGGGATCCCCAAAAGCCAACATCTATAATGTGGACAACTGCAGATTTGCCCAGATATCCAGCCGCGTTTTGTGGGGTTCCCTATGACTGTTGCCTTTTCCTACCCGATCTTCGGCCCCAGCATTCAGTGCCCCCACTGTCGGCAAACGATTGCGGCCCTCACCCTGACCGATACCTACCTCTGCCCTCGCCATGGTGCATTTGAGGCGGATGCTGAACAAGAGGAGCTGGTACACCTGCAATCCGGACGGCGCTGGCGCTTTTGGGAAGGTCGCTGGTTTCGTCAGCACACCCACGCCGATGGGATCCGTTTTGAGATTCATGAAGAGTTGGATCGGCTGCGCATGCAAGGAATGCGAGCCACTCAGGTGATCGTGGCCGAGCGCTACCGCCAGTTGCTCACCCCTTATCTGGAGCAGGGATCCCACCGTCGTCCTGGCCCACCTCGCCTCTATGGCTTGCCCGTCAGCTTCAGCTCCCAAATCCCAGAGGATAGGGGTGGATCCCCTCAGCGCTGGCGGGTGATCAACTTTGAGCTGACCTACGAGATCGACCCGGCCATGCGGCAGCCGCAATCCCGTCTGCAACTGTGTGATTAGACTGTGTGATTAGAAAGGCGAACAGGTAGAGAGCTGTTGGAAAATTGGTGGCTGCTCAAGTCTTCTAGAACTGGAAGTTTCCTTCCGCGGCGGGAAGCGCTATGCCTTGATAGGTGTAGCCAATGAATCTCGGCTGGTCAGGCATATAAAACCGCTCCAGTTGCTCAAACCGAAACCCCGCTTCTCGGATCAACCGGGCCATATCTCGGTTGAGGTTGCAGCCATCTGCAATCACTTTTTGGAGGGGGTTGAGACGATTTTGCCATCTTTGCACCTGGGGATCCTCGCTGAGGCCGTGTTCGAGAAAAAACAGCTTTCCCCCTGCTCGCAACACCCGCCGGATTTCCCCTAAAGCCTTGGCCACATTAGGAATGCTGCACAATGTCCAGGTGCTGACCACGCTATCAAAACTCTGGCTTGGAAAAGGCAGTTCCTGGGCATCCGCCACCTGCCAATCAACGGCGATGGGAGAAGATGCAATGCGCCGACGAGCCAGGGATCCCATGCCGGGATTGGGATCTACCCCTGTGATCTTTCGAATGTGCTCTGGGTAGCAGGATAGGTTGAGGCCGGTGCCAAAACCAATCTCCAGAACGGATCCCTGCACATGGGCCAGAAGCTGCCGCCGATAGCGCTCTATCCGTTCTCCCGAGAGGGCCAGATCCAACAGTTGCGGGAAGATCACTCGGCGATAGAGGTTCATGCAACCATTCCCAGATATTCAGGCATTCATCTTTGAGCAGCTTAAACCGTCTGGGCAGGTTGCGGTTGAGCGGTCACCTTCAGGGAGTGGAGGGCATAGCAGGCCAGCAACCAATTGAGCAGGCGGGCCACCACGCGAGCAGTTTGCCGTGTTGCGGATCCCACCGCCACCCCTCCCAGCGAAAGGCCAACCACAGGACGAGCAGCAAAGATGGCCTCACAGGTCTGCAACAGTTGCGGCCAACTCACCCCCCCTGGCTCTGGGTGATGCACCGCGGGCGCCAAGGAAGGATCCAACACACTGCAGTCCACCACCAAAAACACCGGTTGATCCGGCAAAGAGGCCACCACCTGCTGGGGATCCCAGCCATCTTGGGCCCAGAATATTGGGCTGTGGTGGGCTTTCAGCCATGCGTAGGCCCGCGCACTGCCGCTGCGCAACCCCACATGGATCACCGGCAGCATGTGCTGATAGAGCAACTCCACCCAGGCAGCACTGCCATAGCTTGTATCTTGATCCGGCTGGGTCATCTCTGGGGGCGGCATCAGGTTGGCATGAGCGCTGCAATGCACCACACTCAGAGTTGGGTAGTGCTTCCAGAGGGCACGAATGGCCCCCCAACTGGCAGCCAAGACCGAAGGCAACAGCACCGGCCATTGTTGTCGTCTCCAAGCTTGAGTCACCGCCGCCTCACACATGCCGTAGGGAGGCTCATCCACCAGCCCCGGCAACTGCGCCACCGCCAGCTTATCCACATCGATCCCCAACCTCGGCTCGAAGGCACACAGCTCTGAACCGGCGTTGAGAATGGCCATTGGAGCCTGAGTGTCGTGGCCAAAGGCGGTGGGGATGAGAATGACCCTGGCATTGGATTGCGAGCTGGGATGGAGTGACCACTGAGCCATGGGCGCTATTCCTTTTCCAGAAAGCTGTGGGTCTCCGGCTTGTTCTATGGTGGCCTACAGGGCGCCCAGGGATCTGTCTGAGGGCCAGCCAGTCTGCTACGAAAGATTACAGTTCCCAGGCGGAACTGGGGCCAAAAATCGAGTCAGTGGTAGATTCAAAGTGCTTCGCGCCGCAAACCGCGGTTTGGACAAGGCAAACCACCGCAAACCACAACGAGTTGAGAAAGGTAGACTATGGCTGTGATGGAAGGCGATCCTCGTCAGGGAGCAAAGCTGCCTCTATTTGGGGGATCCACCGGGGGGCTGTTGAGCGCAGCCGAAACCGAAGAAAAATACGTCATCACCTGGACGGGCAAGCCGGGGCAGGTGTTTGAAATGCCCACCGGCGGCGCTGCTGAGATGGTGGAAGGCAAAAACTTTCTCACCTTTGCCCGCAAAGAGCAGTGTTTGGCGCTGGGTGCCCAGTTGAGATCCGACTACAAGATCAACGACTACCAGATCTTCCGCATTCCCGCGGGGGGGGAGCCTGTGTTGGTGCATCCCAAAGACGGCGTCTTTCCCGAGAAGGTCAACGAAGGCCGCGAGCCCATCGGCAAAGTGGATCGCAACATCGGCAAAAACAAGGAGCCGATTACCTACAAGTTCACCGGCGGGAAACCCTGGGATTGAACTCCCCACAGCTTCGCTCCCTACTGGGTTTCAGGATCCCCTAGCAAGGTTGGGGGATCTTTTGCTTGCCTGTTTTCGACAAAAAAGCTCCAGCCCACCTTGAGCTGAAGCTACGCCCGGAAGCGCTGGGGATCTCCTATATGTAGCCAGGGATCCCAGGGGCCAACCTACTTGGCAATCGCCGCGAAGAACTCCTTGGATTTCACCGGGTCGGGATTCATGGTTTTCTGGCCGGGCTGCCAGTTGGCCGGGCAAACTTCGTCGGGGTGAGATTGCACGTATTGGATGGCTTGCAGGGTGCGCAAGGTTTCATCCACACTACGGCCAAAGGCCAGGTTGTTAATGGTGGCGTGCTGGATGATCCCTTCTTTGTCGATGATGAACAGGCCGCGCAGCGCCACACCGGCCTCCGGATCCAGAACATTGTAGGCAGCGCTGATCTCCTTTTTCAGGTCAGAGACCAGAGGATACCTTAGCTCGCCCACCCCTCCGGCTTTGCGGTCGGTCTGGATCCAGGCCAAGTGAGAGTATTCGCTGTCCACCGAGACGCCCAGGATCTCGGTATCCAGCTTGGCAAAGTCGTCATAGCGGTCGCTAAAGGCCGTGATCTCCGTTGGGCAGACAAAGGTGAAGTCCAAGGGGTAGAAGAACAGCACCACATACTTCTTACCCCGGTAGTCGGAGAGCTTCACCGTCTTGAATTCCATGTCATAGACGGCGGTGGCCGAAAAATCGGGAGCAGCTTGGCCAACCCGCAGACATCCTTCCTGAGACATCAATCCACGCTCCTTGCGGTAAAGTGCAAACGTAAACCAAACCTAACATACCATACTCATAATGAGTTTGTCTTAATCCGAGGGCTAGGGAGGGATCCCAACTGCCGGGATCCGGATAATGCCCATTTTTCCATGCTGATCGGCTCAGCTCTGCAAGGGATCCCATGAGAGTGGCGCTGGAGTTCCTCTATCACTTTTGTTGTGACCGCTGTCGGCGGTGGTGGAGCCAGGCCGATGTGGAGCCCCAACCTGGGGATCGCCTGTATTGCCCCTATTGCGGCCATCAAAATTGCGTGGAGCGCATCGATACCTTTCGCAATGCTGCGCGGGGCAGTTGCCTGACCCGTCCCCCCGATGCCCCTTCTCCAGAGCCGCGTCCGCCCTCTGAAAAACTCGGGGATCGGCCTCAGGAGAAGCGATCCCCAACCTAGTTATCTTGGGCAAGCCGAGTCCTCTTGCCAAGACACCTTCTACTGCCGCGTGGAAGCAAGCCGGTGGAGCGTGTCAACCGTTCAACGCATCCGCCAGAGTTCCCCGGTGTGAAGATGACCATAGGTAGAGATCAACCTCAGGCGAGGAAGAATCCACCAGATGGCGACAGGGGCGGCGCTCTTCCAGGATGGCGGTGGAGCAGCAGCAACTGTAAACTTCCAGATAGTCGTCCGGCTCCGCCTCAAAGATCGCCTGCTGGCCGGGGAAGAGGGTGCGCTCCCAGTGGCCGGGGATCGTTCGGATCACCTGAACCTGTCCGGAACGGTTGACGAAAGCGTATCTTTTCATTGCGTTTTTTTAATTGCGTTAAGAAAAACTTATTGCCCTTAAAATAGGCTACCATCCCTGATCCCCAAGCGACAATAGCGAGCCACCAAGACGGGGATCGCTCTTCCTGACTGGCTTTGGGAGATTTGTTCTCTCAGCTTATTGGGGTTGAGAGAATCGGATCTCGAGGAGAAGCCTGCCCTGGTAAACTGAGAGGAAGAGTCTGAAGATATCCTTAAGTTGGCCTTCACCATTCTGAGATCAGCAAGGGGGCACACCGTGGACAACAAGTTGGGGCTAGAGATCATCGAAGTTGTGGAGCAGGCTGCCATTGCCGCCGCCCGCTGGATGGGCAAAGGGGACAACAAGACTGCGGATCAGGTGGCTGTAGAGGCCATGCGGGAAAAACTAAACCAGATCCCCATGCGCGGTCGAATTGTGATTGGGGAAGGAACCCGCGATGAGGCCCCAATGCTCTACATCGGCGAAGAGGTGGGCATCTGTACCCGCCCGGATGCTGAGCAGTTCTGCCGCGTGGAAGAGCTGGTGGAGATTGACATCGCTGTGGATCCCTGCGAGGGCACCAACCTGGTGGCCAAAGGCCAAAATGGCTCCATGGCGGTGCTGGCCATCTCCGAGAAAGGTGGCCTTCTCCATGCCCCGGACATCTACATGCAGAAGCTGGCAGCTCCGCCCCAGGCTAAGGGCAAGGTGCACATCGACTATCCCCCCGAGAAAAACCTGAAGATCATCGCCGAAAGCCTGGATCGGGAGATCTCCGATCTGACGGTGGTGGTCATGGATCGCAAGCGCCACGCCGATCTGATTCGCCAAATTCGAGAGGCGGGGGCACGGGTGAAGCTGATCACCGATGGCGACATCTCGGCGGCTCTCTCGGCGGGCTTCAACGGCACCGGCATTCATGCTCTGATGGGGATCGGAGCTGCTCCTGAGGGGGTGATCTCGGCAGCCGCTCTGCGGTGCTTGGGCGCCCACTTCCAAGGTCGGCTGATCTACGATCCCGAAGTAGTTCAGGCGGGCACTTACCTGCCGCCTGTGGAGGAAACGCGACGGGAACTCAAAGAAAAAGGCATCGAGGATCCCGACAAGGTGTGGGAGTGTGAAGAGCTGGCCAGTGGCAAGGAAGTGCTCTTTGCTGCCACCGGGATCACGGATGGCGACTTGATGCGCGGGGTGCGCTTCTTCGGGGGCGGGGCCCGCACCGAGACCTTGGTGATCTCCAGCCAATCCCGCACGGTGCGCTTTGTGGATACCATCCACATGAAAGACGGCCAACAGCCCCGCGGCCTGCAACTGCGCTGAGGGATCCCCTACCCAACATCCTCGGAGATCGGGGCGGCTTTCCCCTGCTGGAGGTCGCCCTTGCCTTTTTGGGAAAGTTACGAAGTCTATCAAGACCCAACCCGCAAAAACGTAATAACTCTTCAGCAAAATCCGGCAAAACCGGTTCGATACTGGTTTTAGGGTTTAGGTAGGCTGAGAAAAGTTACCTAAGCTTGCTGGAACCGACTCAAGGGATCCCCTCGTATCGGTCACAGCTCTTGCTTTCTCTCTGAAACAATATTTGCTTTTGTTCAGAGTTTTTGTTTTTAATAACTTTTGCTGTTGCTGTACAGACGACGGAGAGGCATGTTTATCGCGGTTGTCGGTCTTAGCCATCGCACAGCTCCCGTAGAGATTCGGGAGCGCCTCAGCATCGCGGAGGCGGAGGTGGGAGAGACGATCCAGCAGCTTCGCACCCACCCCCACATTGAGGAGGCTGCGATCCTCAGCACCTGTAACCGGCTGGAGGTCTACATCGTCACCTCGGAAATGGAGAGTGGTGTCCGGCAGACGATGCAGTTCTTGGCTGAGCTGAAAGGGATCCCCTTGCCCCAACTGCGTCCGCACCTGTTTACCCTTCTTTACCAGGATGCGGTAACCCACCTGATGCGGGTGGCTGCCGGGCTAGATAGCTTGGTGCTGGGAGAAGGGCAGATCCTCTCGCAAGTGAAAAAAGCCCAGCAACTGGGCCAAGCCTGCAACGGCATGGATCGCATCCTCAATCGCCTCTTTAAGGCGGCCATCACCGCCGGCAAGCGCATCCGCACCGAGACGGAGATCGGCACCGGCGCCATGTCCATCAGCTCGGCAGCGGTGGAGCTGGCCCTGCAAGAGCAGGGATCCCTCTCTCAGGGCAAAGTTACCGTGGTGGGGGCGGGGAGAATGGCCCGTCTGTTGGTGCAGCACCTGTTGGCCAAAGGGGCAGTCGATATCACGGTGGTGAACCGCTCCCTGGAGCGAGCCGAAGCCCTGGCCAAGCAATTTGAGCAGCCGATCCAGGTGCTGCCTTGGGAGTCGCTGCTGAACAGTGTGGCCGAGTCCAACTTGGTCTTCACCAGCACCGGCGCCACCCAGCCGATCCTGAACTACCAGCAACTGGCAGGGGTGCTGCAGCCGGATCAGCCGCTGTTGTTGGTGGATATCTCTGTGCCCCGCAACATCGATCCCGACGTGGAAAAGCTGAAGGGGGTACAGGTGTTCAATGTGGATCACCTCTCCCGCATCGTGGAAGAAAACCGCGCCCAACGGCAAAAGCTGGCTCTGGCTGCCGAGGCCCTAGTGGAAGAGGAGGTGGATCAATTTATGGAGTGGTGGCGTTCTCTGGAGACGGTGCCCACCATTTCCAGCCTGCGCCACAAGGTGGAGTCTATCCGCGAACAGGAAATGGAAAAAGCCCTCTCCCGCCTGGGCAAAGACTTCGCCGAAAAGCATCTGGAGGTGATCGACGCCCTGACCCGCGGCATCGTCAACAAGATCCTGCACGACCCGATGGTGCAACTGCGGGCCAAACGGGATATCGAGGCGCGGCGGGCAGCCATGCGGATCTTGCAGGAACTGTTCAACCTGGATCCGGTGGTGTTTCAAGCCCAGCAGGAGCGCTAGGGATCCCTTGGCGAAGAGCGCATGACTTGAAGAATTGTAACAGCTCTCCCATCTGGGGTGGAGGGCACCCCTTAGGATACAAAGCGTAAGCCACAGGATCTGGGATTATGTTCGGACAATACGAAGTTTTTGTGCAGTTGGCTCTGCTGGCCTTGATCGTCTTGGCAGGCCCGGCGGTCATCCTAGTGCTTTACCTGCGCGGCGCCGATATGTAGGGGATCCCTCTGGATATTGAGGCAGTCGGGATAACCCTTTGGGAGTGCTGGGGCTAAGCCCAGAGTCAAGGGCGCTCAACTGTTTAGCGATGTAACGCTTCTTTGCGCTAAAGTTGTAAAGAGATCCCTAGGGCTCTCCTGCCTATAGGGCAATGTTCCCCTGGCTGATTATCTATGTCACTCCCCATCCGCAACGTCGCCATCATTGCCCATGTTGACCATGGCAAAACCACCCTCGTGGATGCCCTGTTGCGCCAGGCGGGCATCTTTCGGGAGGGGGAAGACATTCCCACCTGTGTGATGGACTCCAACACGCTGGAGCGGGAGCGGGGCATTACCATCTTGGCCAAAAACACAGCCGTCCGCTACGGCGAAACCTTGATCAACATCGTCGACACCCCTGGCCACGCCGATTTCGGGGGCGAGGTGGAGCGGGTGCTGGGGATGGTGGAGGGCTGCTTGTTGATCGTGGATGCCAACGAAGGCCCGATGCCGCAAACCCGCTTTGTGCTGCGCAAGGCTTTGGAGAAGGGTCTGCGCCCAATTGTGGTGGTCAACAAGATTGATCGGCCTCGCGCCGAGCCCTACAAAGCCGTCGACAAGGTGCTGGATTTGTTCTTGGAGCTGGGGGCGGACGAAGACCAGTGCGACTTCCCCTACCTATTTGCCTCCGGATTGCGTGGCTTTGCCCTGGAAGAAGCCGATCTCAAAGCCTTTCTGGAAGGGAAGTACAGCGGATCCCTGGATATGAAGCCTCTTTTCGAGGCCATCCTCAAGCACGTCCCACCCCCCATTGGGGATCCCGGCAAGCCGCTGCAACTGCAGGTCACCACGCTGGAGTATTCGGAATACCTGGGCCGGATCGTGATCGGCAAGATCCACAACGGCACCATCCGTCTGGGGGATCCATTGGCAGTGGTGAAAGAGGATGGATCCATTGCCAAGGGCAAAGTAACCAAGCTGTTCGGCTTTCAGGGGCTGCAGCGCATCGAGCTGACGGAAGCCACCGCCGGCCACATTGTCGCCGTGGCGGGGTTTGCCGAGGCCAACATCGGCCATACCCTCACCTCTCCCGAGAATCCCCAGGCTTTGCCGCTCATCAAAGTGGACGAGCCCACATTGCAGGTGATGATCTGCGTCAACGACTCCCCCTTCGCCGGGCAAGAGGGTACTTTTGTAACTTCGCGGCAACTGCGGGAGCGCCTGATGCGGGAGCTGGAAACCAACGTGGCGCTGCGGGTGGAAGAAACCGACTCGCCGGATCGCTTTTTGGTGTCGGGGCGAGGCGAGCTGCACCTGGGCATCCTGCTAGAAACCATGCGGCGGGAAGGCTATGAGTTTCAGGTGGGGCAACCGAAGGTAATTTTCCGCGAGGTCAACGGCCAGCCCTATGAGCCCTATGAGTGTTTGGTGCTGGATGTGCCGGAAGCGACGGTGGGGGCCTGCATCGAGCGGCTGGGGCAACGGCGGGGAGAAATGCAGAACATGATGGTGGGATCCGATGGTCGGGCTCAGCTGGAGTTTGTCATTCCGGCGCGAGGGCTGATCGGCTTTCGGGGGGAGTTTATCCGCATCACCCGCGGCGAGGGGATCATGAGCCACAGCTTTCTGGAATACCGTCCCCTGACTTCTGAGATGGAAATGCGCCGCAACGGGGTGCTGATTGCTTTTGAAGAAGGGGTGGCCACTACCTATGCCCTCAAGAATGCGGAAGATCGAGGTGTATTCTTTATTACGCCAGGTACCCGCGTTTACAAGGGCATGATCGTGGGCGAGCACAACCGTCCCCAAGACTTGGAGCTGAACGTCTGCAAGACCAAGCAACTGACCAACCACCGGGCTGCGGGTGGGGAGGAGCTGGTGCACTTGCAAGCGCCGGTGGAGATGACCCTGGAGCGGGCTTTGGAATACATCGGCGAGGATGAGCTGGTGGAGATCACGCCCCAGTCGGTGCGCCTGCGCAAGGCACAGTTAACGCCCTCTCGCCGCTAGTTTTCTCAGCCAACTGGAAGAGAGCCTGGCTCACCACCGCCGCAGGTAAGAGGCCAAGTTGGGGAAATAGAACGCCCCCCAAATCCCCAGCAGGATGACTCCCAAGCCGAACACAACCAGCCAAAGGCGCGGTCGGCTGTGCAGCTTATTGGATCCCACCTGGACGTAGGCCAGATCCACCCAAGCAGTATTGCCGCGGCGGAACCAGCCCACCACTTTGACGCGCCGGCCCACCAGGGCGCGGATCCGCTTCAGGCCGGAAAAGACATTGCCCACCGGCCCCAAAGGGGAAGTAAAGCGCACCGGGATCAGCCCTGTGGCATCTTGCAGCTTCAGCTCTGCCCCCAGTTGATAGCCGGAGGGGCCTAGTCCCACCAACTCCCCCTCCAGCTCCACCCATTGTCCGCGGCAGGGATCCGCGTCGGGATCCGCCAGCAAGCTGAGCACATCCGTCGGCCTTGCCGGCAGGGATCCCCCGTACATCAACCCCGCTTTGGCCCACAAGCCCACCCCGTAGCCCACCACCGCTGCTGCCGCGATCACCTTGGGATCGAGACGGTTTTGCAGCAGCAGGTAGAGGATCAGCCCCACCAGCCAGCCAATGAGGATCCCGACCACTTCGGCAGCGTAGATGGCCAGATCCAGCCAAAACCGGCTTTGCAGGCGGGCCACATCCAATTTGGACCCGGATCCCAGACTCAGCTCCGGCAGGAGGCGCAGCCGCTCCCCATATCCCGCCAAGACCTTGAAGCGGTGCCCCGGCAACGGATGGCTGGAATTGACCTGCATCCAGCGGGCCCAAGGGTTGAACTGATCCCAAAGAAAGACTTGGCCGGCTTGGGAGGGATCCTGGAGGCGGGCGGCAGCACTGGCAGCGGCGATGGTTTTGAAGTCCAAAAAGCTGAACAGGCGGGTGCAGTGCAACAGCGAGGAAGGTCGGCGGTCGTTTTTGTGGGCCTCCTGCAGGCCAGCAGCCGATTTGAGCAGAGCAGCGATCAGCCCGTTCGGGTTGCCGGTTGCCTGTACGGCAAAATGGTCGGCATGGTAGGTGCCCAGGCGCGAGAGGAAAAACAGCGGGTAGGAAAGCACCGTGTAGATGAGGTAGAGCAGCGGGGCCACATGCCCGATGAGATCCCGCCGTTTGCTTCCCAGTTGGCTCACCTGCTCTAGGGCCAGGTAAACCAGTTGAATCGGGGATCCCAGCAGGGTCATGACCAGGATATCTCCATTAACAATTCGCCCCAGGGCCTGGGCGTAGACGGCGGCAATCTCATCCTCAGAAAGCTGCTGCAACAGGGCTTGGGTGACCACAATGCGGCAGCCATCAGAAAAAGTGCCGTAAACAAAGGCCAGCGGCCCGGCATCTGGGATCACCCCCAGTCGGGGCTGTTTTAGCTGGTTTTGGGCACAGATGCGCTGCAGCAGGCGCGCCGTTTCGGGGCTGTGGCGTTCGATTTCGCCAAGCCTGGCCCAACGCAACTTGTGCAGCCGTTGGTGGAGCTGATCCATCAGCCAGGGGGCAAAAAAGAGAAGGCCTACTCCAAAGTTGACCGCCAGGCTGCCGGCCACCAACCACCGCAGGCCATTGCGCAGCCAGGGCAGCAACCCCTGCAAAAACCAAAGCTGCCGCGGAAAACTCAGCCGGCCAAAATCCAGATGGCTGCCTACCAACACAAAGCTCAGCCACCAAAGGAAGACAATGCCCACCCCCAGGGATCCCCACTTGGCCCAATGCAGGGGGCCGGCCCGCTCCGGCAGGGGGATCTTCATACCCAGTTGGGCGGCCCGTTGACGGGTGGACAGGGATCCCGCCCCAGGAGCCGGATCTGGGGGAGCAGAACGCGGTTCGACAGATTTGGCGGACGGAGCCGCCGGAGACTCTGTTGCAGTGGGCAGGCGAAGCAAGATCTTCTTGGCCCAGCCTTGCGCCTGGGGGTTGGGGTGTTGCAGCAGCTCTAGGCAGAGGGACCGTGCCTTCTCCGTCTGGCCCAACTGGTGGTAGGCCCGCACCAGGTTCATTTGGGCTTCCAGGGCTTCGCCGTCAGATGAGTCTGCCGGGATCCCTAATGCTTTGTCCTGCTGACGGGATTGGGCCAGGTAGCCTTCAAAAAGTTGGATGGCCTCTTGAAGGCGGCCCTGCCGCAGGGCTTCCTTGCCCGCCTGGACGGCATCGGGGATCATCGGCTTGCTCCTTGCCTGGTAGGGTCTGCTTCTGGAGATCGGTTGGATCCATCTGCTCCCCCAGCTTACTCAGGGATCCAACCCCGAGAGACTGGATCCCCCCTAAAGGGGGTAGCAGAGCAAGCGCCGCCGCAAGCGATCCAGAGCCGTCTGGGCGCTCCACCAACGCACCCCCTCTCTGCCGCGCAGGCTGCCAAACCGGTACTCGTGTACTTCCACCTTCCCTTGCGGATCCGCCAAACCCAGATACACAAGACCGACTGGCTTGGTGGCGGTGCCTCCCTCTGGCCCGGCAATGCCGGTGATGCTCAAGGCCCAGTTGGAGCCCAGGACTTGCTTGGCCCCCAGCGCCATTTGGGCGGCCACCGCCTCGCTCACGGCCCCGTGCTGCCGTAGGGTTTCCGGCTTCACCCCCAAAAGCTGTTCCTTGATGCGGTTGTCGTAGGCCACGATCCCCCCCACAAAGTAGCGGGAGCTGCCCGGGATCCCGGTCACCAACTGCCCCAGCAGCCCGCCGGTGCAGGATTCTGCCACCGCCAGAGTTTGCCCCCGCTGCAGCAACAGCTCCCCCACCACACCAGCCAAGGTGGCGTCATCGCTGCCGAAGTAGTCTTCTCCAGAAATCTGTAAAATCTGCTCCACCACCGGGGCGATCAAGGCTTGGGCCTCTTCACGACTGGGAGCACGTCCGGTAACCCGCAGGCGTACCTCCCCCTGGCTGGCGTAGGGGGCCACCGTGGGGTTTTCCCCCGCCAGCAGGGATCCCAGCCGTTCCGCCAATGTCGATTCGGGAATGCCCCAATAGCGCAATACCCGGCTGTAGAACACCTCCTTTCCCCAGCCGATGGAGCGCAGATAGGGCACGGCGGTCTCCCGCCACATGTGTTGCATCTCTCGCGGCACCCCGGGAAAAGTGAGGATCGTCAGGTGGGGCCTGGGCCGCCAAATGAGGCCACAGGCGCTGCCCAGCGGGTTGGGCAACACCGTCGCTCCTCGGGGCAGAAAAGCCTGCTTGCGATTGCTCGGCGAAGGCACAATGCCCCGCTGCCCATACTTTTGCAGGATCTCTTCCCACACTTGGGGGTGCTCCACCATCTCCGCCCCAAAAAAGGAAGCCAGCGCCTCATGGGTAAGATCGTCCGGTGTCGGCCCCAAGCCCCCGGTGATCAATATCAAGCTAGAACGACCACAGGCCACCTCCAGCGCGTGGTGAATGCGGGTCTCGTTGTCCCCCACCACCGTCTGGTAATAATGCGGGATCCCCAGTTGCGCCAGCTCGGCTGCCAAGTACTGGGCGTTGGTATTGGTGATCTCTCCCAAGAGCAATTCCGTGCCAATGCAGAGGATCTCAGCTCCCTGGGGAATAGCGGTTTGCGGTGGGATCATGCTTGGCCTCGAGCTCAGCTCAGCCGCAAGAAAAGTATACAAGAGGTCTCGGCCCCCAGATTTCCGGCTGGTCGTCGGCCATTCCCAATTGCGGTGAGACAGCCGGCGGGTTTTCACTTCCCTCTCCCGCTCTGAGAAAATTTCCGCGCCGACTACCCCACAGAAGGCACACTCAAGCTCGATGGGGATCCTCAGCCAGCCGAGCCAAAGCTTCCAAATCAGCACCCACCACGCGGTTGAGAATCCATTCGGGATGTTGCTTGGCACCCATGCGTCGATAGAACTCAATCGCCGGCTGGTTCCAATCCAAAACCATCCACTCCAGCCGCCCATATCCTTTGGCCACCGCCTCCTGAGCCACCCGTGCCAAGAGCGCTTTGCCAATGCCTCTGCCGCGAAACTCCGGCAACACGAACAGATCCTCAAGGTAAATCCCCGGTCGGGTCAGGAAGGTGGAAAAATTGCGGAAATAGAGAGCAAAGCCCACCGCTCGCCCCTCCACTTCTGCCAGCAATGCCGAGGCAAAGGCTTCTGGGCCGAACAAGTAGTGGTGCAACAGATCGGCGGATCCCGTTACCAAGTGGCTCAGCTTCTCATATTCAGCCAAAGCGCAAATGAGATTAAATAGAACAGGCACGTCCAAGGCGGTGGCAGGGCGAATTTCCATAACTTGCCCGACAAGTTCAAGCAAGCTCAAGTTTAACAAAACGCCCGGAATTCCCCACCCTCTATAGAGTGGGGATGGATAGCGCCACTGGATTTGTGGAGCACTCAGAACTAGGACAGGTGGGGGTAGGATAACGCATATGGCAACCAGAAGGCAGACCTTTCGACTGTATCCCAGCAAAGCACAGGAAAAAGCTTTGTTCGAGGCTCGTCGCCTGCATTGTTATCTTTACAATGCTTGCATTGCCCATCGGGAAACCGAGTACCACCTCCACCGCCGAACGGTGACCTACCTGGAACAGCAGAACCTACTCCCCGAATTCAAGCAGGTGTGGGGGGAGTTTGCCCAACTGAACTCCCAAGCCCTGCAAGCTACCGTCAAGCGGGTGGATTATGCTTACCAACGGTTCTTTCAAGGACTGAGTAGGAAGCCAAGATTCAAGTCCATTCGCCGGTATTCGGGCTGGACGTATCCTGCCCGGTCGGGGTGGAAGGTCAACAGCACGGGAAAGCACGGCACGGTCACACTCAATGACTTGGGCATGACCCTGAAAATGCGTGGTCAAGCCAAGCATTGGGGCGTGTCAACAACGCTGACCCTTGTCTACAAGCCGTCCCGGCGGCAGTGGTTCGCTTCGTTGACGGTGGAGGTGGCGATACCTGAACCTAAGTTTGGTTCACAGTCGGATTTGCGATATGAGTCCATCGTTGCCTATGACTTGGGTACAGAGACCGCCCTGACGTTGTTTGATGGGGCGGAGTTTCAGGAGATTACTAACCCTCGCTTTACTCAGAGAAGTGAGGCGAAAATACGCAAGCTTGCCAAGTTGAAGCGGAGAAAGCGCGCTCCTAAAAAGGGCGTCAAGGCTTCCAGAAGGTGGAAGAAAATCCACCGGCGGGAAGCGCAACTCAAAGCCAAAGTTGCCCGTCAGCGCAAAGACTGGCAACACAAAGTGACGTCAGAGATAGCTTGTCGTTATGGCGAAGCGCTCCGCGCCGCCATAGGCGAACGGCGTAACGGAGAAGTTGCATGTCAAAGGGATGACCCGCAAGGGTGGGAAGCGCAAGGCAGGGCTAAACAAGTCGATTCTGTCGGTGGGGTTCGGTACATTGAACCAGATGATTACCTACAAAATCGAGCAGAAAGGGGGTTTAGTCCTCATGCTTCCCACTCAGACCCTCAAACCGAGCCAGCGCTGTCCCCAATGTGGGGCAGTCCACAAGGAGTGGGCGGACTTGAGCAACCGCTATCATGTCTGCTCTGGTTGTGGGTTTGAAATCCCCAGGGATCGGGGCTCGGTGATGGTGATGTACAACGTTGCCACTCATCGGCAACCGGGGTTGGGAACCAGCCTCGTGAGTCTTGGATGCTTCAGCTCTACTTCAAAGTCCTGTGGGGCTATGAAGCACCTGGGGCAGAGGAAGAGACTAAAATCCTGCCGTCAAGGGGATGGGGAAACCCCATCCGCCTATGCGGTGGGGTAGTTCATTTCAACCGGCCCACCGATCCCGCCACTTGACCGTTCCCTCGGCGGCCAGCAACCAGCGGCGGGCTACCAGGTTTTCTCGGATCGGCGAACGACCCTCTCGCAGCAGAACGTACTTGTAGGCAATGGCTTTACCGGCGCTTTCGTTGAAAGGGATCTCCCCAAACCAGGTGTTGGCGTTGATGTATTCCAGCGGGTAGCCCCGAGCAATGTCCCAATAGCCCAACTCTGGGCAATCCCCGATGACCACAATCCATTCCCCCGGTTGGGTATTTACCCCATTCAGTTGGGCCCGCACGATCACCTGGCCCTTGACTCGCTCTCCCACATGGCTAAGGACGATTACTCCGCGGGTGGGCAAATCCAAACCGTGGATCTTCCCCTCTTTGACCGTAAACTTCTGGCGAGTCAGGATACAGGTGTGCTCCCCATCGGGAAATTCGGTGTCCACCTGCTCCAGGTGGGTGGCCTCCCCCCGATTGAGGGCAACAAAGCAGCGGCTATCCCGATAACGACGGGTATAGCACCAAACCTCCTCTGTCAGATATTTGCGCCACTGGCTGCCCAAAGATACCGCCGGGTTGAGACGGCGCAACCCCGATAGCAGGCGAATCTGCCGATAAAGTGGAGAGTTGGGATCCCAGCTTTCCATCATCGGGCGATTGTAGGGATCGTTGCCCCCATCGGTGTCGTTGTGCAGGTATTGTTCGGTGCCGTAGTAAATACAAGGGATCCCACGGCTGGTCATGATAATGGCGATTGCCACCGCCAGCATTTCCGGATCCGGGTTTAGGGTTTGGAAGCGGCACATGTCGTGGTTGTCGATGAAGGTGATCAGCTCTGTAGCCCCGTTGTAGCGATAATCTTTGGCGATGACGTCATCGACGAGGCGAAAGCCCTCAGCAGCCCCCTGCCCCAAAGCTGCCCGAATAGCCATGCACAGGCCAAAATCCAGGATCGTCATGCCGGAATGGTTGGCAAACTGCACCGAAGCTTCCACATCTGGGCCACTGTAGATCCACTCTCCAAAAACAAAAACATCCGGCTTGTGGGTTTGGATATCGGCATTGAACTCCTGCCAAAACCAGATGGGCATGTGCTTGACAGTATCTACCCGCAGAGCATCCACCCCTCGATCCAACCACTGCTTGATGGCGGACTTGATGTAGTTGCGATAGTCGGGATTGTTTTCGTTAAACGTCGCCAGTCCGGCCAACTCGCAATTTTGCACCTGCCACTCATCTTCCCAGTTCGTCACTTCGCCGTAGTGGTGGTACCAATGGTTTACATCGTTGTTGAAATCGGCAATGAGCTTCCCATCGTCGAACAACTGACCTTTGACGCCCCCTGTATCCGGGCTGCTGTGGTTGCAAACAATGTCCAGCACGAGCTTCATTTTGCGCTTGTGTATCTCCGCAATGAGCCGATCGAAAGTGGTAGGGGCCGGATTGTTGAGCGAGGGATCCTCCCCTTTGGCGATGTAGCGTGGGTTGATGCGCTTAAAGTCTTTCGTCCAGTAGCCGTGCATCGCTGCACTTTCAATAAACAATCGCTCCACTTGCTCGAACAAAGGCGTGAGCCAAATGGCTGTGATCCCCATCTGTTGCAGATAGTCCAGCTTGTCGATTACCCCTTGTAGATCTCCACCCCAGTATTTGCCCCAGTCTTGCCTTTGAGGATCATAAAGTTCTGGGTTCGGCCCTTCGTTATTTTCCGGATCCCCATCAAAAAAACGATCCACCACCAAAAAGTAGATTGTTTCCTGACGGAACTCAATGTCGCGAGTGTAGAGAAACTCCAGATCCCCAGAGGATTCTGAAGGCTCAACAATATCCGCTCGCCGGTTCAGTGTTTCCATAAAAGCAGCCCTCCCACCTTAAAAACAGCTCAACAGACACGAACACAAACTGAAAAAGGCCAGAGGCTGCTGCAAGTCCAGCTTTTACCTCTAGCCCTTAGCCCAGAAGAGGATGCTTCTGTTGCCAATCCTCAAACTTCAAAGCATTCTTTACGCAAAGTGAACAAGTGAAGGTTGTGCCTGCATCAGAAGGCTCGCTCCGCTGAGCGACTCAATCTGCTCAACCCAATTAACCCAAAAGGTTGTCTATACCCTCTTTCACCGCATCTTTCAGATCTTCCTTGGCATGCTGAGCTGCAGCCTCCATTTGCTTGGCCTTGCCCTCTAGTTTTTGCTTTTCATCCCCTGTGAGCTCCCCCACTGCTTCTTGAATCTTGCCCTCGATATTCTTGGCCGTAGCTTCAATCCGGTCTTGAATACTCACAGATGTACCTCCTAGCTCTTGACAACACCGAGCAGCTCGCACGCCTTTTGAATCGATAAACCTGCAATTCAATTGCGCAAGTGCTCACGGCAGAGATGCTAGCACAGAATCCTCAGACTGGGAGTGCTCTCATGGGCACCGTTCCGGTCTGCTTTTGGCCACACTCTTCAAGCGGATCCCTGCCGGCCCGCAACTCACCCGCTTCAGCTGGCGCCAAAATTCATCTCCCCGATGTCCCCAATGGGCCACAGGCTACCGATTGTCCGACGGCTGATGGGCGGAGTTCTTTGGGAGCGCGGCGTAGTGGGGACAACGGCAGGGGCCCAGAGGGTTCACTGCGCAGGGCAGGTGGGGTGACCGAGAAAAGTAGCGGCAGGAGGGATCCCAGGGCAAGCCACAAGAGAGAGTTGGTACGGCCCGGTGGGCGCGCTCGTCCCGGATTGAGAAGCGACGGGATCCACTCTTTTCCAGCAGAGGGATCAACTGCGCCAAGAACGTCAGCCCTAACCACAAACCAACTCCCATGACCAGTGCTTGCACGATCGTTCTCCTTCACTCACCCGTTCAAGAGTGTCGCCTTCCGACCCCGATAGCCTAAGTCAGCTTGTTTCGGCAGAGCTAGAGCGGCAGCCAGTTTTGGAGCTGTCCTTCCCTGCCGACGAGAACCCAGCAGAAAAACCGACTAGAGTGAAATATGGACTGACCCACTGGGCCTTTGGATTCCATGACAACCTCCACCCTTGATGCTGCCGCCATCCTTGAGGCGTTGCGCCCTGTTCAAGATCCGGAGCTGCGCCGCAGCCTGGTGGAACTGAACATGATCCGGGATATTCGCGTCGAGCCTGGGCGAGTGGCCTTTACCCTGGTACTGACCACGCCGGCCTGCCCTTTGCGGGAATTCATTGTGGAGGAGTGCAAAGCTGCCATCCGCCGGTTGACCCCCATCGAAGCCATTGATGTCACGGTAACGGCGGAAACCCCCCGTTCCCCTTCCCTGCCGGATCGCCAGTCCATCCCCGGTGTGCGCAACATCATCGCCATTTCCAGCGGCAAAGGGGGCGTGGGCAAAACCTCGGTGTCGGTGAATGTGGCGGTGGCGCTGGCCCAAAGCGGGGCCCGGGTGGGGCTACTGGATGCCGACATTTACGGCCCCAATGTGCCGCTGATGTTGGGCCTGCAGGATCGGTCTCTGGTTGTGCAAAAACGGGAGGACGGCGGCGAGGATATCTTCCCCCTGGAAAATTACGGCGTCAAGATGGTGTCGATGGGCCTTTTGGTGGGGCGGGATCAGCCGGTGATCTGGCGGGGGCCGATGTTGAACGGGGTGATCCGGCAATTCCTCTATCAGGTGCAGTGGGGAGAGTTGGACTACTTGGTTGTGGATATGCCCCCCGGCACCGGCGATGCTCAGTTGACCCTGGTTCAGGCAGTGCCGCTGGCAGGAGCTGTGATCGTCACCACGCCCCAATCGGTGGCCCTGCTGGACAGCCGCAAGGGCTTGAACATGTTTCGGCAGTTGGGGGTGCCCATCCTGGGCATTGTGGAAAACATGAGCTACTTCGTCCCGCCCGACCTGCCGGATCGCCAGTACGATATTTTCGGCTCAGAAGGGGGAGAGACCACGGCCCGCGAGCTGGGGATCCCTTTGCTGGGGCGGATCCCGCTGGAAATCGCCCTGCGCCAAGGGGGAGATATGGGTACGCCTATTGTCATCGGCCAACCTGAGTCGGCTTCAGCCCGGGCCTTGAAGCAGATTGCCAAAACCTTGGCAGGCCGCGTTTCCATGTTGGCTTTGGGGGCAGGCTAGAAGCGCTCTGCTTCCACCAACGAGACCCCGAAGCTGCGTCCTCCCACCACAATCCCCTCTTGGGCTTTACCGCGCACGGTCACTGTGCTGTTCATGGCCGGCAGCCCCTTGTCGGTGATGACCCAAAGGGAACCGCTGTTGTCTTGGAGCTCATACACACCCTGGCCGAACACTCCTATCTGGTTGACCACGCGACCGCGGATATACACATCGGTGTAGCGGGAGGGGTTTTGTTCGATCTGGGCGATGGGGGTTGTGCCGATGCCCAGCCGCGCCAGTTGCCCACACCCTGCCAGGGCTAAGCTGAGGCCCAGCAGGAGCGCCAGGGATCCGCCGCGGAACGATTGGCCAAGTTGCTGTTTCATGGGTTGCTTCCACTGACGAGCACCTGCTCCCACCATAGCAAGCCGGCAGCCGATCCACGGCCAAGTCAGAACTTCTCGCCAATGCCGAAGTGCAGTTGACCTTGGCCGGCTCCGCCTTGCCCAACCGCGTAGTCGATGCGCAGCGGCCCCAAGGGAGATTGGATGCGAATGCCGACCCCCAGCCCCAAACCACTGCCCGGCTTGTTGCGCACCAGGGCAGGATTGCCGGCCACCGCAGCTCCACTGCCCAAATCGGTGCCGTAGTCGGCAAAGACCACTGCCCCCACCGGGTCGAAAATGGGAAAGCGCAATTCGGCGGTTGCGGTGGCAAAGCTGCGACCGGAACCGATACCCCCCTCGAAAAAGCCCCGCACCGAGTTGCCGCCACCAATGGCAAAAGCATCGTAGGGAGCCAAGTCGCCGATGGTCGTGCCTGCTCGCACATCAAAGGCCAATACCTGCGGTCGCTCGCTGCGGGTTTCAAACAGGTTGACGGGAATGAACTGGCTGTAGCCGGCCTCGAGGCGGTTGGCATTCAAGCCATTTTGAAACAGACGTACCGACTGTTCTGTGGAGATGCGAAAGACCGAGCCCTGGCTGGGGCTGTTGGGGTTGTCGCGGGTATCGTTGATGAGGCCGAGGCGCAGGGTGGTGTAGCTGTCTTGGCCGCTCTCGCTGAAGGTAATCGGGTTGCCCAGCACATCGAAGCGCTGCTGCTCCCCGTTGCTGTCGCGAGCTTCTACAAATTGGATGCGGGTGCCCAAGCTGGCCCGCCAATTGCCCCCAATCGGGCGAGAGAAAGTCACCCCGCCACCAAGACGGTTGATGCGCACGGGATCCCCATTGGGCAGGGTGAATCCCTCATTAAAGACAAAGCTGGAGCTCTGCTGGTTGGAGATGTTGACGTTGTAGGAGGTGGGAATGTCCAGCGTGGCAATCCGCGGGTCGGTGAAGTTTAAGTCGAAGAGGGTTTCGTTGGTGCCCACCTGCACGTTGAAGCTGGCACTTTGGTTGTTGCCGCCCAAGTTTTGTTCGGAGACGTTGAGGCCGGCAAAGACCCCTGTGGCGGAGCTAACGCCGATGGTGCCGCCCAAGGTACCGGTGCGACGTTCTTCCACGTTCACCACCACCACCACCTTGTCGGGATCCTGGCCGGGGTTGAGCCCCACATTCACATCTTGAAACAGGTTGAGATTAAAAACCGCCTGCAGGTCTTCCTGGATTTGGTTGCGGTTAAACACATCCCCCGGCTTGGACTTCAGCTCGCGGGTGATGATGAAGTCGCGGGTTTTGGTGTTGCCCTGAACGCGAATGTCCTCGATCACCCCTTCGGCGATTTCCAGGGTGATGGTGCCGTCTTCAGAGGAGCGCACATCCGTCACTTTGGCCAGCACGTAACCCTTATTGGCGTACCACTGCTCGATCTCGGCCACAGCCAGTTGCAGCTCGCCGAAGTTGAGCACCCGCCCTTCCTGGTCGGCAAAGGCGGCCCGCAGCACTTCCGGATCCAGAACTTTCGCCCCTTCCGTGCGCACGGCTTTCAGGATTGGGTTGGGCTTGACCTCAAAGGTGACCCGCACCCCCAAAGGCGTATCGGAAGGCACTGCCCGCACATCGGCAAACAATCCGGTGGCAAACACGGCATTGATGTCTTCCCGCAACTGGGATCGGGTGGAAACCTCGCCGGCGCGGGTGCGGATGACGCTGTAAACCCGGTTGATCAGCTCCGGATCTTCAGTGCCCTCAACCACTACCTCCGCTACCAACACTTCTGGCTCGCCGGCAGTGGGGGGTGGGGTGGGGGAGGGCTGGGCGGGGGTGTCGCCACCGGTGCGCAGGTCGAGGGTGCCGGGCTGAGGAACCGATTGCGCCCAAGCCGGGGATCCCATCAGCAGATCGCTACGCAACGCTCCAGCGAGGGCAAAAGCGGTGCTGAGCACCATCCCGCGGGTGAGCGCTGAAGTTAGCCAAGGGCGAAGTTGCCTGGAACGATTCATGGGGATCCCTCGCACACCAAAAAGCAAGATTGCAGAGCCGGGCCAAGCTTGCGTTAAAACCCTCTGCCGCCCAGCAGCGGACAATTGCCCTGGATTATATCAATCCCCATCCACCCAGATCCGAGCGTGGCCGCGAACCGGATTGCGGACTTGGGCAGTCTGGAGTGCAAAAAGCAGCCTCCCCCGCTCAAGGCAGGCGCAGGGATCCCCTACAGCGCTGGCCGCAAGACCTCGGCTCGACTTCCTCGGCAGCTAGGTTGACTTGGAAGTTGAGGATGACGACGGTGATGGGAGCAGGAGTGGGAGGCAAAGAGCGGCTGCTCCTCCAGCCCCAACTGTCGGCGTACTGTTGTGGGGGAACGTTGGGCAGGATCAGGACGGTGTTTTGCAGGACGTTGCTTTGCAGGGTGGTGGCGTTGCCGTTCAGGATCGCCATCTGCTGGGTGTGGGAAGTCTGAGCCAGGACGGCTGGAGCAAACCCGAAGCCGAGCAGAGCTGCCACTCCGGGGAGGAGGAGTTGGGTGGACAACATCGAGGATTCTCCACAAGACGCCAGGATGCCGACACTTTAGCCTGCTTTGCCCTCCGCTGAGTTGCCGCAAAAAAAGCTACGTGATGGGGAGGGATCCCTGCTGGGGACGTACAGCCGCGCGGCCCAAACCCACAAAAAGGCCTGCAGAGAGTACTCTGTGCAGGCCCGTCTTACTTATATCGTCTCAATTGAGCTCGGAAGGAGAAACCGGCCCCCGCTCAGGAGCCGTAGGGGAAAATCAGCTCTCCGGCTCAAACACCTTCAGATCGACCACATTCCCCCCCTGGAAAGTCCAGTGGGCAAAGGTGCCGGCAACTTCCCCATTCTCATCGAAGTTGATGGATCCAGAGGCGCCGGTGTAGAAGATGTCTTCCCCTTTGCCGATCAGCTCCACCGCCTTGGCCCACTCTCCGGGCAGGATCTCGGTGCCAGGCGGATTGGCCACTTCCCGCAAGGCATCTCGAACAGCGGTGCCGTCGGTGCTGCCGGCTTTCTGAATGGCCAGAGACAGGACAAAAGCGGCATCGTAGGCGGTGTCGATGTAGGGGGTGGGGGGCAGCTCCCCGTAGGCAGCTTTGTAGGCTTCGGCAAAGATTTGGTAAGCCTTGCTATCGGTGAGGGCCTGGGGCGAAACGCCGATGGATCCCTCTAGCTTTTCGGCTCCCACCTGGGCTGCCACATCGGGAGAGCGCATGCCATCGGTGAAGACAAAGCGGTCAAACAGCCCCTCTTCCAAAGCTTGCCGCAAAATGACCACACCGTTTTCGGGGTAGCCAATCAGCACCAACGCCTGGGGATCCCCTTCCTTCAGTTGGGTCAGCTCACTGCGGTAGGAAGCCTTGCCGGGCTCGTAGGGAACCGACTTGGTGATGGTGCCGCCCCGCTTTTCAAAAGCAGTCTTAAAGCTGTCGGCAAGGCCCTGGCCGTAGTCGTTGTTAATGTAAATAATGGCCAGGCGCTCCAGCTTCTCTTCACGGGTGATCTGGGCCAGGGCTACCCCTTGATAGGCATCGGAAGGAACTGTGCGAAACAGAAAATCGTTGTCCTCCAGGGTGGTAATGGTAGGAGCGGTGGAAGCGGGGGAAATTTGCGGGATCCGATTGGGAACAGAAACCGTCGTGGCCACCGGAATGGTGATGCCACTGCCCAAGGCGCCGATGATGCCGGCCACCTTCTCCACGGTGACCAACCGCTGAGCTGCGTCGATAGCCGGCTGAGCCGACGTCTGGTCATCCGCTTCGACCACTTGGGCAGGGGATCCCAAAATGCCACCGGCGGCGTTGATTTGGTCAATCGCCAGCTTGATCCCTTTGAGGCAGTTTTCCCCGAAGGCCTGCAGATCCCCGGTAAGAGACATTAAAGCCCCAATTTTGACCGGCCCCTGAGTGGCCTGCTGAGCCGTGCTGGGCAGCAGAGTGGTGGCAAGAGCAGCAGCCGTCAGGGCAGCCGCCGCCGCAAAGGCCCGTCGGGTGAGTTTGTTCATGGGAGACATAACCAACAACCTCCTATGAGGGAAGAGAAAGTAGAACTCAGATCCCAAAAGTCAAGCAAGTGTTGAACCGTAGCAGTCAGACGTTGGCTCACCTCAAAGCGTTCCCCACTCCCTCAAGAAAAGATGGCTCCGGGAAACAGGCGGGCCAGACTCAGGATCTCGCCCGTTCCTTGGCTGCTGTAGGGCTGGCTGCGGCCTCCAAAGGCAGTTGCCCCTGTAGGAATCCAGGAAGGATAATGGGCAAACTCGGCCATTGGGCTCATTATATTTTGAGAAATACTGAACTCATCGGTCGGCGGGGTTTTCCCAAGGCAGCGGCGTGATTGTTATCGACGACATCTCCAAGCGGTTTGGCGGCATTAGCGCGGTGGATCACTGTTCCTTCCGCATCGAAACCGGTCGGATTACGGGCTTGATCGGCCCGAATGGGGCAGGGAAGACCACGCTCTTTAACATCATCGCCGGGTTTATTCGGCCCAGCAGCGGGCGCATCTGGCTAGATGGGGAAGACATCACCGGCCTGCCCCCTCACCATCTGTTCCGTCGAGGGCTGGTGCGCACCTTTCAGATCCCGCGGGAGTTTGGCCGCATGACCGTCTTGGAGAACTTGATGGTGGTTCCCCCCAACCAGATAGGGGAAAACCTGTTCGCCACTTGGTTCGGTTGGCGGCGGGTGCAACGACAAGAACGCAACCTGCAAGCTCGGGCGGAAGAGGTTCTGGAACGGCTGAACCTGATCCATCTGCGGGATCAACTGGCCGTCACCCTTTCCGGGGGGCAAAAAAAACTCTTGGAACTGGGACGTACCTTGATGACCGATGCACGGGTGATCCTGCTGGACGAGCCGGGGGCTGGCGTCAACCGCACCCTGCTGGCGGATTTGATGCGCTTTATCGAGTATCTCAACCGCGAGCGGGGCTGCACCTTTTGCATCATCGAGCACGATCTGGATCTGGTGACCCGTCTCTGCGACCATGTGGTGGTCATGGCTGCCGGCAAGGTTCTCACCCAGGGATCCATGGAGGAGATCAAACAAAACCCAGCCGTGCGGGAGGCCTATTTGGGATCTGTGGCACTGGCCGACTCCCTAAACCCACCCCAGCCCTCCCCTCTGCCTTCGGAGGGATCCCTCTCATGACCCCTTTGCTGGACATCCAAGATCTCTACAGCGGCTACCGGGGGGTGGACATCCTCAAGGGGATCCACCTGAAGGTGAACCCCGGGCAAATTGTGGTGATCATCGGCCCCAATGGAGCCGGCAAATCGACGGTGCTGAAATCCTTATTTGGCTTGGCCACCATCCGCTCAGGCCGAGTGCTGTTTCAGGGATCCGACATCACCCACTTGCCTGCCGAGCAACTGGTGCAGCGGGGAATCGGCTTTGTGCCCCAGACCAACAATGTCTTTCCTTCCCTCACCGTGCAAGAGAACCTGGAGATGGGGGCCTTCATCCGACGCGACAACCCTGCCGCCCAACTGGAGCGGGTTTATGAGCTGTTTCCACCCCTGAAAGAGAAACGACGCCAAGCGGCGGGATCCCTATCGGGTGGACAACGGCAGATGCTGGCCATAGGGCGAGCGTTGATGGTGGAGCCGCAGTTGTTGTTGCTGGATGAGCCGACCGCTGGCCTGTCGCCGCTGTATATAGAACAGACCTTCGCCCTCCTGCAAGAGATCAACCGTCTCGGCATCAGCATCCTCATGGTGGAGCAGAATGCCAAGCAGGCCCTGAAGATGGCGGACTGGGGCTATGTTTTGTCCACCGGAGAGAACCGCTTTGAGGATACCGGCCCCAACTTGTTGAACAATCCTGAGGTGCTGGAGCTGTTCTTGGGTGGTTGAGGCCCTCACTCCCCTCCCCTTTCCCAGAAGGAGAGTCAAGCGGGACTGGCCATTTGCTGCTTGCGCAGTTGAGCTGCTTGGTTGAGAAGAGCCTCCACAAACGTCATCGCTTCTTGGGCAGAGTGACCGGCAGTGAGTTGGGCCAGTTCTTCGCGGCGTTCCCGTTCTCCCAAAAGCTCCACCCGCACAGAAGTTCGTTTTTGGTGCACCACCTTGTGAACCCGCAGGTGGTGATCCGCCAAGGCAGCGATCAGGGGTTGGTGGGTGACGCAGAGGATCTGGTGATCTCGGGCAATGCTGTGCAGCTTGGTGGCGATGGCTTGCGCCACTTTGCCCGACACGCCGGTATCGATCTCGTCGAAAACCATGGTGGCCACCGGATCGATGCGGCTGAATACGGCTTTCAAGGCCAGCAGAAAACGGCTCATCTCGCCGCCCGAGGCAATGCTGGCCAAAGGTTGAAGAGGCTCACCCGGGTTGGGGCTAATCCAAAAACTCACCTGATCCACCCCCTCTGCTGTCGGGGGGCCGGGTTGGATCTGCACCCGGAATTGCACTGCGCTCATCCCCAGCGGGCTGAGCTCTTCTATGAGGGCCTTTTCCAGTTGACAGGCCGCTTGTTGCCGCAGTTGAGAGAGCACCTGGCAATGGCGCTCCAGGTCTTGGGCAGCTTTGTCCAGCCGCACCTGCAATTCCTCTAGGTCGGTGTTGTCTCCTCGCAGTTGGGCCAACTCCGTCTGCACCCGCTCCGCATGGGCCATCACCTCGGCCAAGGTCGGGCCGTATTTGCGGCAGGCTTGTCTGAGTTGCGCCAAGCGCCGTTCAATTTTGTTCAACCGACCGGGATCCGCCTCCAGCGTCTCGCCGTAGCGAACCAGCTCCCGCCCCACCTCCTCCACCTGAATGAGAGCGCTGCTGACCATTTCCGCCAGAGGGGCTAGGTCGGGATCCCGCTGGGTCATGGTCTGGAGCAACCGTTCTACCTGGCCCAACAGATCGGCGATGGCCGGTGAGCCGCTGTCGTTTTGATAGAGCAATTGGTGAGCTGCGTAGCTTTGCTGTTGCAGTTCCACGCGGTGGGCCAGGCGCTCCCGTTCCCGCTCCAGCTTGGCCATTTCGTCGGGATCCTCCAGGCGCAGGGCGGCCAGCTCTTGCGCTTGAAACTCCAGTAGGTCTAGCCGTTGCAGGCGCAGTTGTTGGCTTTGCTGGCGGGATTCCACCTCTGTTTTCAGATGGTTCCAGGTTTGGTAAAGGGCAGCCACCTCCGCCCGTGTTCGCAACAACTCTTCGCCGCCAAAGTCGTCCAGCCAACGGCGCTGGGTTTGGGGAGATTGGATTTGAACGGTTTGCCCCTGGGCAGTGATCTCTACCAATTTGGCCCGCAGGTTGAGCATCTGGGCTTTGTTCACCAGCACCCCATTCACCCGCAGGCGGCTGGTGAGCTTGCCGTTGCGCAACACCAGCTCGCGACTACAAACCAGGCCCTCCTCTAGGGGGTCGATGTGCTCTTGTTCTAGCCAGGCTTGCAGTTCAGGATTAGGACTGAAGATCGCTTCCACCAGACCTCGTTCGCTGCCAGTTCGCAGAGCCCGAGCTGTACCTCCTAGAGCTGCATCCAGCGCATCGAGGATGATGGATTTGCCGGCCCCGGTTTCTCCGGTGAGCACGTTCAGCCCCGCTCGAAAAGGGATCTCCAATTGCTCGATCAGGGCAAAGTTCTCGATCCGCAGCAGGCGCAACATAGGGATCCCGTGGGCTCAGCGTGCCGTTGGCAGTTTTCAGGATAGGGCTTGCAGGGGTCGCTCTGTCCCACGTTAGCGTACCCACCATCCCTCGGTAGACGGGTACTGTTAGCGCAGCGGTGCGGAGCACTACCCGTTCTGGTTTGGGGATCGGAAATTGGCAGCCCGGCTCAGCCGGCCAGGGGGTAGCGCTCCATCAGGTAGCAGAGGCAGTCTTGGCGGATGATGCGGCTGTTGAGGGTGAGCATGCCCGGCATGATGGGCACGCTGGTGCGAATTTCTCCATTGCAGGCATAGAAAAAGCGATCCGCCACATTTTGGCCCTGCTCGTCTTGCACCTCCAGGTGGAAGCCGTTGTTCGTCCAGCCAATGGGGGTGTGGGGGGGAAGCTCCCGAAAATTGAGGAGATCCAAATCCGGCGGGAAGCGGATGTGGGAGGGGGATCCCTCTTGGTTGCCATCCTCTTCCCCAAAGCTGAAGCTCACCTGATCCGGGATTTTGACAATGGCGACGCTGTGGAACAGGTCGATATCTTGGCGGAAGACAGGGCGCTGCGGGATCGCCGACAGGTGAAGGCAGGCTTCCAAGAATTCGTAGGCATGCTGGGTGCCGTGGGGTTGATCCGGCTTGCCACACTCCAGGGTCACCGCCGGGCAGAAGCGCCCGAAGGCCATGCTCTGCACCCCTTCTGGCTTGGTGAAATAGAGGACGGTGCGCCCAAACAAGGTGGCCAGGTGCAGGGTAGGGGCATCCAGGTGATTGACACAGGCGTAGTGGGGGTTGGTGCCCGTGTTGTTGTGGATATCGACGCTGGCAAAAACGCCCCGCTGCTGCATTTGCTGCAGGACGGCCTGGGCCATGGCGTGCTCGGGGGTGGAGCCGGGGCCCCAAATGCGGTTGTAGTCCGGTTGGCCATCTAGCCGCCGTTGCCGGTGGCGGGCAGCCTGCACGTTGCCAATGAAAAGGGAAAGAGAACGGGGCAATTCCCGCTGGGCGTGGTGGCGGAGGAGCTGCCGCACCGCCTGCCAACCGGTGGTTTCGTTGCCGTGCAGCAGGACGGACACAAACAGGGCGGGATCCCGTCGTCCCGGCAGATGGATGAGGGTTGGCCCACCCAATCGGTCGTAAAGCTGATGGGCCTCTAGATCCAGCAGTTGATCCGGTAAATGATCGAGGACGGTGAGCATACTGTTTGGGCTAAGAGGCTCGATTCAAACTTCTGGCTTCTGGCCTCTCTCCCTGGGGTAGGAGGGAGCAGAAGTCCAACGAAGTCCTTGGTCGCGAATGAACCGTTTCGCTGCGGTAGCTCGGGTCGCAACAAGGCCATCTGAGAGAGAGTTTGCCCACTCGAGATGCGGGCCAGGGATCCGTCCTGCCGCCGCGGTGGCCCACCGCTGGTACAACCGGCTGTGGAGAGAGCCCTAGCTGAGATCCCAGGTGTGTACCGGTTGGCCTTGCCGCTGCCGTTCCCAGTAGGCACAGGTTAATTGTTGCATATCTTTACCATGCCGGGCGACATAGCGGCGCTGCCAGGTGGCCCCATTCTGCCCCGACTCCACCCGGGCGCGGAGAATGCCCAGGTACTCCTGAATATCGGAGGGGGCCAGATCCAGTTGAACCAAACCCGCCTCTGCTTGGGGGATCAGCTCTTCCAGCAGCAATTGGCGCAGGGATCCCTGCCAACCCTTGAGCCAAGTGATGGGGGCCTCCAGACCCCAGCGGGCCGCCGTGTAGAAATTGGCGCGGCACTGGGCAAAGCTCAGCTCCTGCTCGGGGGGGACGGGCTGGGATCCCAAGGCTTGCACCAGACCAAAGTAGAAGGCCGCATTGGCGATCATATCGGGTAGGGTTGGGCCTGCCGCCGCCACCCGCTGTTCGATGCGCAGATGGGGAACCGGATCCAAGCCGATCAGGGGTCGGTTCCAGCGCCAGATGGTGCCGTTGTGGAGGCGCAGATGGGCCAGCTCCCAGGGAGAGGCGGCCAACGTTTGCGGCAGCACCACCGGGTAGCGATGCACATTTTCCCAAAACAGCTCCATCAGGGACTCTTGCACATAGCCTTGCCCAAAGGTGACGCGAGGTTGGTGGGTGGGGGCAAGGGGGGGTGGCCCATCTAGGGCCTGCTCGAACAAAGGGATGCGGGTTTCTGCCCACAGGTTGTGCCCGAATAGGTAGGGAGAATTGGCCGCCAGCGCCACCAAGGGGGCTGACACGAGCAGGGAAGCGTTGAAGTAACGGGCCGCCTGTTGGGGGGATACCTGCAGATGGATTTGAAAGGAGGTGGTGGCTGCCTCCAGCATGATGTCCGGGTGGGTAACCCGCAACCGCCCAGCCGGTCCTTCGATATCTAGCCCCAGGGAAGGGATCCCTGGGGATTGCTCGCGCCGGTGCAAGTTCAGGATTTGCTCATTGAGGGCCAGGTAACGCTTGCGGGGGGAGATCATCTCCAAGGTCAGTTGCTTTTGCTGCACCGTGGGCAAAATCCCGATCATCATCAACCCCGCCTGCAAGTGTTCGGCCACCCGGCAACAGCGATCCCACGTTTGGCCCAGCTCTTGCTGAAACTGCCGCAGAGCCAAGCCGGTCAAAACTTGGGGCCGGCTGTTGATCTCCACGTTAAACTGGGCCAGTTCCGGCACCACCAGCGGATCGTTCACCGCTTCCAGGTAGGCTGAGTTGATCGGGGCCGGATCTCCCTGAGGGGTCACCAGCCATGCCTCCAGCTCAAACCCGCCCACCGGGGATCCCTGGGCAAAGGGCTGACAAGCCGGATCCAGCCCCGGCGCACCGGCCAACCAGCGCTCCAGCAAATCCGTCTCTTGCCGGAGTTGAGCGGCGAACTTGGCAAAGTCTTCGGCGCCAAAGCTGAGGCAGGCAATCTCCTGGCCCATCGAGAGAACTCCGCAGAGGGCATGACACCACTGTACTGTCCTTCTCAGGGTCTTCAGCTCTCCAGGAGAAAAATATGGGCAGGCATCGTCCAGGGATCCAACTTGATGTAGTTGGTGGATCCCTGCCAGGAATACTGCTGGCCGTCCAACAGATCGGTCAGCTTAAAGGTTTGCCAATGCTCCAAATCCAGAGCCCCCAAGTTGAGGGTGACCCAGCCGGACTGAATGTGGAAAGGATCCAAATTCACTGCCACCAAAATGCGGTTATCGCCACTGAAGGTGCGCTTGGAATAGCAAATCAGGGCCTCGTTGTCGGTGGGATGAAACACCAAGCTCCAGTCGCTCTGCAGGGCCGGGTTTTGTCGCCGGATCCGGTTCACCTGCTGGATCAAAGGCCGCAAGTTATCCGGGGCATCCAGATCCCAGTGGCGGATTTGATATTTTTCCGAGTCCAGATATTCTTCGCTGCCGGGACGGAGCGGGCGGTTTTCGCAGAGTTCAAAAGCCGGGCCATAGATGCCGTAGCTAGCCCCGAGGGTAGCCGCGAGGATCAAACGCAGCATAAAAGCCGGGCGACCCCCCTTTTGCAAAAACTCGTTCAAAATATCGGGCGTATTGGGCCACAGGTTGGGGCGATAGTACTCCCGCATTGAGCTTTGGGTGAGCTCGGTGAAATACTCGGTCAGGCCCCACTTGTCGTTGCGCCAAGTGAAATAGGTGTAGGACTGGGTAAAGCCCAGCTTGGCCAGCGATTTCATCAGTTTTGGGCGAGTGAACGCTTCGGACAGAAAGATCGTCTCCGGGTGCTTGGCTTTGATCTGACCAATACACCACTCCCAAAAGCCGAATGCCTTGGTGTGGGGGTTATCCACCCGGAAGATCTTGACCCCCTGGTCAATCCAGTATTCGATCACACCTTTCAATTCTTCCCAAAGGGCTTGCCAGTTTTCTGTTTCAAAGTTGAGGGGATAGATATCCTGATACTTTTTGGGCGGGTTCTCCGCATATTGAATGCTGCCATCGGGCCGCTTTTTAAACCATTCCGGGTGCTCTTTTACATAGGGGTGATCCGGAGAGCATTGAAAGGCAATATCCAGGGCGATGTCGATGTGGAACCGTTTGGCTTCCGCCACCAGATGATGAAAGTCGGCCAGGGATCCCAATTGGGGGTGAATGGCTTTGTGCCCGCCTTCCAGCCCGCCGATGGCCCAGGGAGAACCCACGTCCTCTGGCTCGGCGGTCATGGCATTGTTCTTGCCCTTGCGAAAGGTGCGCCCAATGGGATGGATGGGGGGCAGGTAAAGCACATCAAAGCCCATTTCCGCAATCAGCGGCAGCCGCGCGACCACATCTCGGAAGGTGCCGTGGGTGTGTTCGTTGGGGCCACAGGAGCGGGGAAACAGCTCGTACCAGGCACTGAAGCGGGCTTTGACCGGATCCACCCAAACCCGCCGCTCTGGGTAGGTGCTGACAAAAGGGCGCTCGCCGTAAACCTGCATCAGGGATCCCAACGTGGGGGATAGGGCTGCTTCTATGGCGGGATCCCCCCCTTGGCGGAGTGTTTGGGCGTAGTTGCGCAGCTTTGCCTGCAGAGAGTGCTCCGCGCCGCCACCGCGATCGCCGCTTTGCTGTTGGGCGGCCCGCTCGATCAGCTTGGCCCCGATCAGCAGCTCCACAGAAACATCCTGCTCGGCCTCCACCCGCTTGTACAGATCCTGCTGCCAGGTTTTGAAGGGATCCACCCAGGCCAAAATCCGGTAAGAAGCTTGGCCGATCTGAGTGACCTGAAATTGGGCCCGCCAGCGGTCGTTGCCGATGGGATCCATGAAGATCTCCTGCCAACCCTCTGCACCGGCCTCGCGAAAACAGAGCACCGCCGAGAGCTGATCGTGGCCGTCGGCGAAGATGTCCGCTTCCACCACCACATACTCTCCCACCGTCCGCTTGATGGCGTAGCGCCCGCCGTCGATTTCCGGTGTCACCGCCTCGATGATGACGCGCTGCCGACCCTCTACTGGCCACATAGGATCCACCCTCTGTTTGTCTCCTGCCTGTTCGCAGACTGGCTACTCTCCACCCTCTGGTCAGGAAGGCTTGTCCGCCCCCCACGATACCCAGTTATTCAAGACTCCGTCCCGCCGGCGCGACTAGCCAGCCGTTACCGATACATCTTCAATGCGCAGAGCAGGAAAAGCCGTGCTGCCGTTGAAAACGGTCACCTCTTGTGAGATGGCGGAGATATTACGCAAACAATCGTAGAGATTGCCGGCAATGGTGGTCTCCAGGATGGGGCGTTTTTCGCCGCCTTTGACCAAGAAGCCCCCTTTCACCACCCCGGAAAAGTCGCCGGTGATGGGGTTGCTGCTGCCGGAAAGACGGGTGACAATAATGCCCCGCTCCATGGCATACAGCTCAGACAGGGGGGTTGTCCCCGGCGCCACTCTCAAACAAGCTGGCCCCACCCCCGGCAGGCTGCCCGCCCCCCCTGTGGCATGGCCGTTGGACGGGATCCCGGCAGCGCGAGCTTCGTAGCTGTTGTACATGAAGTTGCAGAGGATCCCTTCGTGAACCAAGGGGGTGATTTGGCGAGGGATCCCTTCGCGGTCGAAGGGCTCAATGGGGTAGCCGGGCAGGCCCAGGCCTTCAGAAACCACGGTGAGCAACGGGCTGGCGATCCGGGATCCCATTTTTTGCGCCAGAGGGCTTTTGCCTTTGCGCACCGCATCTGCCCCCAAGACAAAGAGGAGATCCCCCAGGAAGTCCTCCACCACATCTGGAGGGAGAATGATAGGGCCGCGAAAGCTCTCCCCTTCGGTAGCCCCCAGCGCCCCCACACATTTTTGGACAAAGCGATCAAAAGCCCGCTCCAGCGTTGGGATGAGATCGGCCCGCTTCTGGACGCTGTCGCCGTCGTAGGCAAAGCTGCCCACCTCGTCCCCATCAATGGCCATGCCAAAGAGGGAGCCCCCCGCTTCCACGCTGTGATGGTTGGCGCGGATGCCGGTGGAAGAGGCGATAGCCAGGGTCTCTTCCTCAACGCTGAGGGAGCCGCTGTCGATGGTGATGCGAGGGTCTTTGGATCGCACCCACTCCAGCAATTGGGATCCCAACTGGGTCAGGGTGGCGGCATCCAGTTCCAGCAGGCCTGGGTCGAGGGCAAAGGGCACCTGGGGCAGAGGTTGGGGCTCCGGCAGCCCGTTCAGGGGATCCGCCGGCGAAGCCTTGGCCATGGCTACAGCCTCAGCCGCCGTCTCGGCCAGCTCTTCCGGGCGGTTGGAGGTGGCAAAGCCCAGCCTGCCGCCACAGAAAACCCGAATGCCGAACAGGGTCTCGCTGCTGCTGCGGGCCAGGTTCAGGTCGTTTTTTTCAAACGTGACTTCCGTTTCCCGGCCTGAGTTGGCAAACACTTCTGCCTGGTCGGCTCCAGCAGCCAATGCCTTGTGTACACCCTGTTCACAAAGATCCAGCAGGTTTTCCGGGGAAATGATGGAGCTGGGCATAAAAGTGAGATGGCAAGAGGACAGTCCTATTATCGGCTATGGCTCAGGGATGCCTTTCCCAGCCCCCTGCGGCCCATGGGATCCCAGCACCAACCCCTTCGTCCAACAACGTCACTCTGGTGCGCACCTTCCGGCCCGCTCCCCCTGGGCAACAATCAGCAGAGAGCTACCCACAGGGATTCCACCCTGCAGCAGCAAACAAAGGGGCTGAGATCAAAAGGGATCCCTCGTGGCGCTTTGACCCCACTTGCCGCTTGTCCTTAGCGGCCTGCCGGGTGCAGGAACCCTAGAATGGAAGTTAAGCCTACTTGCCGTGAGTGCCCATGAGCCTTTTGCCCACTTCCGCTGCTCCCCTAGCCATTGCTCCGACAGCAGCCAAGCCAAGGCGACTGGACTTCGAGGTGGTGATTGCCGGAGCTGGGATGGTGGGATCCACCTTGGCAGCCGCTTTGGGTCAGGCCGGAATCCGTGTTGGGCTGATCGAGGGGCGGGATCTCTCGCAGGGGGTGGGGCCCGATGGCCGAGCCAGCGCTTTGGCTCTGGGGACAGCCCGCATTCTGCAGCGAATTGGGGTGTGGCCCCTCATGGAAGCCTGGGGAGTTTCTCCCATTCACCGCATTCAGGTCTCTGATGGGGAAAGCCCCTGGATGGCTCAGTTGTGCCGCGAAACGCTCCAAGCGCCGGCGCTGGGCTACGTCGTGGAAAATCAAATTACCCAAAAAGCTCTGTTGCAGCGCATTCGCGAGTGCCCTTCGGTAACCCTTTTCAGCCCTGCTCAGGCGCAAAGTTTCTCCCCTGCAGCAGATCACATTCGGGTAGAGCTGGCCCAGGAGGGATCCCGGCAAACTCTGCGAGCTGCTTTGCTGGTGATTGCAGATGGGGCCCGTTCGCGGCTGCGGGAACAGGCTGGGATCCCGTTATCCCGCTGGGGCTATGGACAGGTGTGCATCGTTTCCACCCTCACCCATGAGCATCCTCACCGGCAGGTGGCCTACGAGCGCTTTCAGGTCAGCGGTCCCTTCGCCATTTTGCCCACCTCCGATCCCCATCGCAGTTGCGTCGTCTGGACAGTGCGCCAAGCGGATCGAGATCGGCTGATGGGCTTGTCTGAGGCTGAGTTTTTGCAGGCCATCCGGCCCTGCTTTGGATCCCAGTTGGGAGCCTTGCTGGCGGCCTCTCCCAGAGCCTGTTATGAGCCACAGCGGGCCCATGCCCAAACCTACATCGGATCCCGGCTAGCTTTGGTGGGGGATGCTGCTCACACCACCCATCCGCTGGGGGGGCAGGGGGCCAACCTGGGCATGCGGGACGTGGCAGCTTTGGCCACCCTGTTAATCGAAGCCAAACTGACAGGCCAGGATCCCGGCGATCCGGCTTTGCTACAAGCCTACGAGCGCTGTCGCCGCCCAGAAAATGCGCTGGTTCTTTTCGCAACCGATGCTGCCAATCGCCTCTTTTCCAACCGAAGCTGGCCGTTGCTGGTCTTGCGTCGCCTGGGCCTGTGGGGACTGGAGGTTTTGCCGCTGCTCAAGCCTGCCTTGATGCGCCAAGCGATGGGGATCCGCCCCCACCAACCCCAACTGCAGCAGCTCCCTTTCCCTGCACCCCCGGAACCTCTGGCTACGCCTGTCTAGATCCGGCCAAACTGTTGAGAGCTGGGCCCAGATCCTCGCCCGCCGCCTTTGTCCCCAGCAGACCAAGCGCTCCACAGGGATCAAGGCTGCTCCAGGGGTAAGTCTGAAAACAGCAATGGGGCAATATTGGCCGCCTGGTTGATGGGGATCTCGTCGTTGACGGCATACTGATAAAACTGATCCAAGCGCCGACACAAACCTTCTGAGGTCAAAGCCTGCACATTGGAGCTGATGATATAGCTTTGGGAAGGAGAGGCGCGAAACGCTTGAAAGGCTTTGCGACAAAAGTCCTGCTTGGCCTCCGGGTCTGCTTGTCGCCACTCTGGCCCCGTAAGTTTGCCGGACAAAGTGGGGCCGGTTGCCGCTCCCAAGGGCAGGCCTGTTCCCAAGATTAGGCCAGCCAGGATCAGAAACAGAAGGCCCCCCTTCAAGACTGCCTGCCAGAAAGAGAACTGAAGCCGTTGCCGGTGCTGCTCCATGGTTGGATAGGCTGGAGTGGAAAGGGATCCCCTCGATCATACCGATCACACATACCGATCACAGGAGGATCTGAGGGAAACTCAGGATCTCGGCTGGCTTTGCCGCTCCCCTCGATCCCCGCTGCCGTCCTCAGGAATGGCCGGAAAGCTGGGTCCCTTTCATCCCTTACCCGCTCGCACCCTCCGTCCCGTGGCTCGCAACAAACCCCGTCGGAAACAGCCTTTCCCGCACCTCCTCGGCTCCAAATGGACTTCCGTTCAGCCTGTTCTAGGTTGGCGACATTTTCAGGTCACCGCTCGCCAACAAGGGGAAGGAGGGCTGGTGTTTGCCGAGCTCAGAGCCGTCTGCAATCCCCAGGTGCGCCTCTGGGTCAACGCGGCCACCCTGAAGAACCGGGATCTTTGGCAGCCGGGCTGGACGCCTCTCGAAGACGGGATCCCCTGTGGGCGGCAGGATCCCCTTCTGGACAGGGCTGGGGGATAGTTTCTCTCAAGCTGGGGCTCAGGGATCGATTAGGATCATCTCTCTAGTGTGGTGTTTTAATTCGGAAGCTTGAGGAGAAGAAAGCGGGATGGCCAGATGTGACGTTTGCGGAAAAGATCTTATCTTAGCTACAGCGATTATCAGTGGGCCAAGCGCTGCGCCAATCCCTACGGGAAGTCTCACCTCATCTGCTTCGACTGCTACAGTGGTTCGTCTTGTCCCATCTGCTATTCCCCTCTGGAGCCGGCAGAATAGAAAGAGGCGTTCTCAAAAGCTGCTTGTCGGTTACTCGACTCCCATCCCCCTAGCTCCTCGGAGGGGGCGATGGTCGACAAGGGTCTCGATGGTTTTCCCAAGGGAGCCGGAAAAGTGCGCATTGGCCAGGGCTACGACATCCACCGCCTCGTCGAGGGGCGCCCCCTGATCCTGGGCGGGATCCGGATCCCCTACGAAAAGGGGCTATTGGGCCATAGCGACGCCGATGTCCTCACCCACGCCATCATGGATGCTCTCCTGGGGGCTGCCGCTCTGCGGGATATTGGCTACTACTTCCCCCCTGAAGAAGAGCGTTGGAAAGGGGCAGATAGCATCCTTTTACTACAGCAAGTGGTGCAGCTGGTGGGCCAAGAGGGCTGGTGCGTTGCCAATGTAGACAGTGTGGTGGTGGCGGAGCAGCCGAAGCTCAAACCTCACATCCCCGCCATGCAGGCCCGCCTGGCAGAGGCGATGCAGATCTCCCCCAAGCAAGTGGGGGTCAAGGCTACTACTAACGAAAAACTGGGCCCCATAGGTCAGGGAGAGGCCATTGCTGCCTTCGCAGTAGCCCTGTTGCTGGAACAGAGAGGACAAGCTTCCTCTGACCTTCCCATCAGAATCTGAAAAGAACCTGGTCACCCCACTGCCTGAGCTGCCAAACTGGCAAGCAATCGCTCCCTCAAAAACGCAGAATCTGCCCAAGTCGCAGTCAAACCACCCATTACCTGGATCCCCAACTTTCCCCCTGGGAAAGGGGCCGGGAGGGGGGCTACTCCTCTAGGAGAAGGGCTGGGGGTGAGGGCCTCAGCAGCGCGGAGCGCTTGGGCCACAGGGCGCGGGATGCGGGCGAGCCGTCCCAAACTTGCTTGGAACAACGACTTGGCAAAAGAAATGGCGGGCCAAAACAGCACCTCAACAGACCAGCTCAAGAGAAGCCTTTTTGTCCCTCTACTCTTGGGGATCCTTCTGCTCTGGCTCAGCGCTTGTGCCACGCCCACCCGCCCCCCCCATCTGGTTGCCACGGTGACTTCGGATCCCAAAACCTTCAACACCTATTTGGCCGCCGAAAGCTCCAGCCGCGACGCCATCGCCTACCTGGAGGCGGGCTTGGTCACCTTGGATGAGGATACCCTCTTGCCCAAACCGGAGCTGGCGGAAGGCTGGGAAGTGTCTGAGGACGGCTTGCGGTATGTCTTTACCTTGCGGGAAGGGCTGCGCTGGTCGGATGGAGAGCCCCTGACGGCAGCAGATGTGGACTTTACCTTCAACCGCATCATCTTCGACGAGCGGATCCCGACTTCCTCGCGGGACGTGAAGCGAATTGGGGAAGCTGGAGCACTGCCTCAGGTGCGGGCCCTGGACGAGCGGCGGATTGAGTTTGTTTTACCGGAGCCCTTCGCTCCCTTTCTGCTGCAGGCCGGATCCCCTATTTTGCCCAAGCACATCCTCGAGCCCACCGTCGAGCAGGTGGACAGCCAGGGCAACCCCCTTTTCTTGCAAACCTGGGGTATCGACACGCCGGTGCAGGAGTTGGTGGGGGCCGGCCCCTATATCTTGCAGGAATACACCCCCGGCCAGCGGCTGGTGTACCGGCCCAACCCCTATTACTGGAAAGGGGAAGGGATCCCGCGCATTGAACGGGTAATCCTGCGCATTGTGGACTCAGAGGACACCGCGCTGCTGCAGTTTCGCTCCGGCGAGACCGACGTGTTTTCGGTGCGGGGGAGGGATTTCCAGCTCTTAAAGCGAGAAGAAGAGCGAGATCAGTTCACCATCTACAATCTCGGCCAGACTTTGAACAACAATTTCTTTGCCTTCAACCTCAGCCGAGCCCGCGATCCCCAGACCGGGCGGCCCTTTGTGGATCCCGTCAAAAGTCGCTGGTTCAACGATTTGAACTTCCGCCGGGCGGTGGCCCACGCCATGAACCGGCAGTTTTACGTCGATAGCGTCCTGCAAGGGTTGGGCGAGATCCAGCACTCGGTTTTCTCCCCCGCCAGCCCTTTCTACCTCAGCCCCGAAGAGGGCTTGCCCACCTACGACTACAACCCTGAAAAAGCGCGGCAACTGCTCCTCGATGCCGGATACACCTATGATGCGGAGGGCCACCTGCGGGATTCCGAGGGCAACCGCGTCCGTTTTACCCTGCTGACTAACGCTGGCAACAATCAGCGAGAGGCCACCGGCGCGTTGATCAAAGCCGACCTGGAGCGGATCGGCATCACCGTCGATTTTACTCCCATCGCCTTCAACACCCTGGTGCAGCGCACCGATAGGCGCGATTGGGAAACCCTGTTGCTGGGCTTTGGCGGCGGCGGTACCGAACCCAACAACGGCTCCAACATCTGGCGCAGCGATGGCCGTTTGCACCTCTTCAATCTGGGAGATTTGCCCGGTAACCCGGCAGAAGGGGTTGAGGTGAGCGATTGGGAACGGGAGATCGACCGCATCTTTATTGAAGGGGTGCGGGAACTGGAGTTTGAGAAGCGCAAAGCCCTCTACGACCGGTTTCAAATCATCATTCAGGAACAACTGCCCCAAATCGGCACTTTTAACCCCCTGGTTCTCTCGGCCCTGCGCAACCGCATTCAAGGGGTGGATCCCCGACCTATTCTGGGGCCCTTGTGGAATTTAGATCAGCTCTACATTCAAGAGTAGGGCTTCTGATGTGGGATGAGCCGTTTGAACCGTTGAGCTGTGTCTCTATCGCCACATTTGGCAGGTGAAACTCAGTTGTAGGTTGTGTTGTGGACGTCTTGGATTTTGCAATTATTTCACCGTCAATTCCACGTTCCCCACACTCCTGAGGACGGTGATCCCCACCCCTCCTGACTGCAGATAGAGACCGATGTCCAGGGATCCCTGGCCCACCTGCACATTCTCAAGGATGACGTGGGGCAGCCACAGGGGCAGAGTGGGCTTGGTCAAATGCACCCGTTGGGCCAGCCCGTCGATCTCCAGCCCCAGACAAGCCTGCAACAGCAAAAACACACTGGCCGCCGCCCAAGATTGGGGCAGACAGGCCACTGGATAGAGGGTGGGGCCCTCCCGCTGCCGACGACCAAAACCGCAAAACAGCTCCGGCAACCGCTTCAGCTCCAAAAACTGGCTGGCATCGAACAGCGCCGTCAAAACCCGCACCGCTTCGCCCTTGAAGCCATAGCGAGATAAGCCTGCTGCAATCAAGGCGTTGTCGTGGGGCCAGATGGAGCCGTTGTGGTAGGACATGGGGTTGTAGCGGCCCTCTCCCTCCGGCACCGTGCGGATCCCCCAGCCGCTGAAGAAAGCTGGCTCCAGCAGTTGCCGGGCAATGCGGGCGGCGTGCTCGGGATGGGCGATCCCCGAAAACAGACAGTGGCCCATGTTGGAGCTGCGCACCCGGCAAGGTTGCTTCTGGCCATCCAAAGCCAGGGCATAGCCCCCCAACTCTTCGCACCAGAAGTGATCCCAAAACTGCTGCTGCAGCTCTTCCGCTTGTTGCCGCAACTGGGCTGCTTGCTCTTGCCGCCCCAGCAGCTCGGCCATCTCTGCCGCCAGCCGCTTGGCCTCATAGGCATAGCCCTGCACCTCGCACAAGGCCAGAGGTGGCTCTGCCAAAGATCCGTCTGGGTAGAAGATGGCATCTTCAGAATCCTTCCAGCCTTGGTTGCGCAGGCCCCGGTGAGCTTTGCCCGCGTACTCCAGAAAGCCATCCCCATCGGGATCCCCGTAGGTGTCCATCCATCTCAGGGCTGCCTCGATATGGGGCCACAACTGCCGCAACAGCTCGAGATCGCCGCTGCGCTGCACATAGCGTCCTGCCAACACCACAAACAGAGGGGTGGAGTCGATGCTGCCAAAATAGTTGCCAAAAGGGATCTCGCGGGTTTTGGCCATCTCGCTGCGCCGCTGCTCGTGCAGGATCTTGCCCGGCTCCGCATCGCGACTGGGATCCAGCTCCTGGGCCTGATGGGCCGCCAGATAGAGCAACACCCCTCGGGCCAAGTCCGGGAACCACCAAAGAGTAGCCAAGGCGGTGATCAGGGCATCTCGCCCGAAGACCGTGGTAAACCAGGGCACCCCCGCATAGGGATAAAGCCCGTAGGGAGTGCGGGTGAGCATCATCAGCAGGTCATCCCGCGAGGCGTTGAGCCAATCGTTAAACTGAGCATTGCCGGTGTCAATCTGGTGGGCTTGCGCCCGCAAGGAAGCCCTTTGTTCCCGCTCCGCCTGCAGAGCCTCCTGGTAGGTCAAAGGGGCAATCTCCTCCCCGCCGTAGCTGCAGATCACCCTCAGCTCCAAATCCCGTTCCTCCTGCGGGGCCAAAGGCACCCACCACTGCGCCAGCTTCTCCGACACTAGCTCCGGCGCCGGCAAAAATTGCAACTGGGTTTGCCGCTCCACTCCATCCAAGCCGCGGTAGCGGAGAACCACTCCCTCAGGGTTCACCTGGGCCGGCAGCACTTGACCCCGCTGGGCCCGTCGGATGCCCCGGATCTCAAAAATATCGGCAAAGTCCGCCTCAAAGCGCAGGGTAATCGGCACGCGAAACGAGGCCGAGCCGTAGTTGTGAATGCGAATGCGCTCGTAGGCAACGTTGTTCCACAAAAAAGTAGTCCGTAAAACATGCAGAGTATCTTGACCGATAAACTGCCCCTCTGAGGTGGTGAACTCCGGGTTGGTCAGATCCACCGCCAAAATATCTTTGTCTTCCCGCACCTCTGAGCTGAGCAGCAGGAACTGCTTTCCCTGCAAGTCCAACACCCAGCGGGACAAAAAGCGGGTGTCGTCCCGGAAGAGGCCATGATCCCGGATGCCGAGGGGGCGCATGTTCCCTCGCCGGTCAAAGATGGCAAAGCAGTTGTCATGCTTGAGAACATGAGAGCGTGCCTCCACCCAAGAGGCGCTGGCCCGGATGTAGTACTGATCTTGAATTTGGATGATGTCTTCTGCCATCTCGGTCTTCTCGATCCCTATCCAGCCGGTCTCCTACGCGAACAGCTTACTGCTATCGGTCCACTCAAAGAAGGCGAAGAAGCAGGGGCCCCCCGATGCAGCCCAGCAGCCCTAGCTGCTACTTGGCCCATCTAAGCCTTATTAAGCTGCCTTCTTCGCGACATCTCCTGCCGCTCGTTCACCAGTTGGCGGTAGAGAGCCTCGTAGTCCGACACCATTCTTTCCACGCTGAACCGCTCCTCAAACACCTGCCGCACCCCGGCTCGGCTTAGGGATCCCACCTTCTCTATTGCCGCCACCGCCTCTTCCACCGAATCGACAATAAAACCGGAGCGGCTATCGGCCATGACCTCCGGCACGGAGCCAAAGCGTGTGGCGATCACCGGCGTGCCACAGGCCATCGCCTCGATCATCACCAAGCCGAAAGGCTCGGGCCAGCGGATGGGAAACAGCACTGCATAGGCTTTGCCCAGGAACTCACTTTTCTCCTGCTCAGTAATTTCTCCCATGAGCTCCACGTTGGGATGGCGGCGGGCCAAGGGTTCAATTTGAGACTCATAGTACTGCCGATCCACAGGGTCGATTTTGATGGAAGCCTTGAGGGGCATCCCAGCCCGGACGGCAATTTCAATAGCCGTATCCAGCCCTTTCTCCGGCGAGACCCGACCCAAAAAGGCCAGATAATCCCCTGTTTCCGGGTAAAAAGAGTGGAGATCCAGAGGCAAGCCATGATAAACCGTCCCCAGCCATCGCGCCTGGGGCAAAGGCAGCCGCTGGGCATTGGAGATGGAAACTACCGGAATATCCTGAAACTCGGTGTAGAGGGGCTGAAGCTCCGGAATATCCAGCCGCCCATGCAGGGTGGCCAGAAAAGAAACCTGGGGGTGGCGACGGGCCAGGGCATAGGGATAGTAGTCGATGTGGCCGTGGATGATGTCGAATTCGTCTGCCATCTGAAAGGCTTTCTCCACCATCAAAATATGAGGAGCCACCGTGTCGATAGCCGTGGGATCCAAACGCAAAGCCCGCTCCCGAAAGGGGATTAGACGCGCTTGGGTTTGGGAGTCGCCGCTGGCGAACAACGTCACCTCATGCCCCCGCCGCACCAGCTCTTCGGTGAGCCAAGACACAACTCGCTCGGTGCCGCCGTAGAGCTTGGGGGGCACACTCTCATGCAAAGGGGCAATCTGAGCAATGCGCATAGCCATCCTCCACACCAAATCATCACCGCTCAGGGCTGTCTGCCAGACCGGGCTCACTGGCATTTCCGGCTGCTCCTAGGGAGAGCTTCTCACCCACGCCATGAGCTGCAACGTTCTTCAAGGGCAAAGCCAGGCCCAACCTTTATCGTAGCCAGCCAAGCCTGTTGGATGGGTCTTGTCGGAAAGCGTCTCATTTTCTGGCCTGACAGTTTTTGTCCAGAGGGGAAGGGGCTACACCTCACCGGCGCGTTCGCGCAAGCGTCGCGTAGCGATAACGAGCTATGCCCAGTTGCTGCCGGGGAGGCTGCTGGAGCCGGCCATAATGGGGAAACGCCATCCTAGCTGTGGCGGACATCCTTTGCGAGAGCTTGCCTGCATCCATGCTGGAGCACGACATTGTCATCATTGGGGGAGGGCTGGCCGGTTGCCGGGCGGCTTTGGAAGCTATGCGACGGGATCCCAACCTCGACCTGGCCTTGGTGTCCAAAACCCATCCCATTCGCAGCCACTCGGTAGCAGCCCAAGGGGGCATTGCCGCCGCCTTACAAAATGTTGATCCGCAAGATTCCTGGGAGGCTCATGCCTTCGATACCGTCAAGGGATCCGATTACCTAGCGGATCAAGATGCGGTGGAGATTCTAGCCCGGGAAGCCCCTGAGGTGATCATTGACCTGGAACACCTGGGGGTCTTGTTCTCCCGCCTGCCGGATGGCCGCATTGCCCAGCGGGCCTTTGGGGGACACAGCCACCCGCGCACCTGTTATGCCGCCGACAAAACCGGGCACGCCATTTTGCACGAGTTGGTGAGCAACCTCAAGCGTTTTGGGGTCAAGCTCTACAGCGAATGGTATGTGCTGGATCTGATCCTGGAGGACAACCAAGCCCAGGGCGTGGTGATGTTGGAGCAGGCCAGCGGGCGGCTGGAGGTGGTGCGGGCCAAGGCGGTTATGTTGGCTACAGGCGGCTATGGGCGCATCTACAACTCCACGTCCAACGACTTTGCTTCCACCGGCGATGGCATGGCGATGGTGGCGCGGGCCGGCCTGCCTCTGCAGGATATGGAGTTTGTGCAGTTTCATCCCACGGGCCTGTATCCGGTGGGGGTGTTGATCTCAGAGGCAGTGCGTGGAGAGGGGGCCTATCTGATCAATGGGAAGGGGGAGCGCTTCATGGCCGCCTATGCCCCCAGCCAGATGGAGTTGGCCCCACGGGACATCACCTCGCGGGCAATTGTTACGGAGGTGCGGGCCGGGCGCGGTATTGACGGCAAAGATTTTGTCTACTTAGACCTGCGGCATCTGGGGGCAGAAAAGATCCACACTCGGCTGCCCTTCTGTTGGGAGGAGGCCCATCGCCACTTGGGCATCGATGCGGTTGTCGATCCCATTCCGGTGCGACCGACGGTGCACTACTGCATGGGCGGGATCCCGGTGACGGTGGAGGGGCAGGTACTGCGGGATGCCCAAACCCGTGTGGAAGGGCTGTTCGCTGCCGGTGAAACGGCCTGTGTTTCGGTGCATGGGGCTAACCGGCTGGGCAGCAACTCTCTCCTGGAGTGCGTTGTTTTCGGGCGGCGCACAGGGGCAGCCATGGTAGAAGCCGTCAGAGGTCGAGCCTTGCCGAAAGTGGACGAGGGATCCCTACTCAAACAGGCCGCCAGCCGGATTGCCGGGCTCCTGGAACGATCAGGGAAGAGCCGCATTGATCAGGTGCGGCGGCAATTTCAAGATTGCATGACCGAGCATTGCGGCGTCTACCGCACCGAATCGGTTCTCCAAGAAGGGATCCAAAAATGGCAGCAGATCCGCCAGCGTTACGAGCAGGATTTGCGCTTGGACGATCGGGGCAAGGTGTGGAACACCGAGCTGATCGAAGCGCTGGAGCTGGACAACCTCATGACGGTGGGGGCCTTGATCCTCGCCAGCGCCCTGGCACGGCGGGAAAGCCGTGGCTCCCACGCGCGGGAAGATTACCCCCAACGGGACGATCAACGGTTTTTACAACACACCTTGGCCGCTTTTCGGGAGGGATCCCCTCAGATCAGCTATCGCCCCGTGGTGATCACCCGGTTTCCCCCTCAGGAGCGGAGATACTAACTTTTCAGAGGCATCTCAGGCCGATTAGGATTGCCCTAGCATTCCTGTTGGCGAGACGGAGTCTCTTTCCAATGACTGTGGTCATTTCGATTCAAACTAGGACACTAAACCCCTAACTCAATGTTGACTGTGCGCTGCCAGAAGGCTTCTCCCAACAGCCCGGCGTCTCACCCTAACTTGAAACGACTATATCCACAATAACTATCCAATCCAAATCTGCTTTCCAGCAATTATCTAAATCTAGAGATCCCATCTCTGCCAGCTTGAAATCTCATCTACTGCCGGAGGGCCAGCCATGCAAGAAACCCTGGAAAAAGCAGCCGTCGCTCTGCAAGCGGAGCTGAATCTGGAGCCTTTTTGGATGCCCTTTACGGCCAATCGGCAATTTAAGGCCAACCCGCGCCTGTTGGTGGCCGCCCGAGACATGTACTACACCAGCCACGATGGCCGCCAAATCCTAGATGGGACTGCCGGGCTGTGGTGTGTGAATGCCGGCCACTGCCGCCCCCCAATTGTGGAAGCGATCCAACAGCAGGTGGCCCAACTGGACTACGCCCCAGCTTTTCAGATGGGCCATCCCAAAGCCTTTCTACTGGCGGAGCAGCTCATCCAGCTCACCCCTGCCGGACTGGATCACGTTTTTTTCACCAACTCTGGCTCTGAGGCGGTGGATACGGCCTTGAAAATGGCCATCGCCTACTACCGGATACGCGGACAGGGATCCCGGCAGCGGCTGATTGGCCGAGAACGGGGCTACCACGGCGTTGGCTTTGGGGGCATCTCGGTCGGGGGCATCTCCAACAACCGCAAGTTTTTCGGCAGCCTCATTCCCGGCGTAGACCACCTACCCCACACCCACAACCTGGAGCAAAACGCCTTTAGCCGCGGCCTGCCTCGCTGGGGATCCCACTTGGCAGAAGACTTGGAGCGGATCGTCGCTCTCCACGATGCCAGCACGATTGCAGCGGTGATCGTAGAGCCGGTTGCCGGTTCAACGGGGGTGTTGCTGCCGCCGGTGGGCTATTTGGAAAAGCTGCGGGCCATTTGCGACAAATACGGCATTCTGCTCATCTTCGATGAGGTGATCACCGGCTTTGGGCGTCTGGGATCCCCTTTTGCGGCCAACTATTTCGGAGTGGTGCCGGATCTGATTTGCTGTGCCAAGGGCCTCACCAATGGCACCATCCCGATGGGCGCAGTGATCGTCAAGCAAGAGATCTACAGCGCCTTCATGGAGGCTGCTGGTTCCGCTGATGACCTGCACCGTCCAGGGGACAACAGCAGGACACTGTCCTGGAGCCCCATCGAGTTTTTCCACGGCTACACCTACTCCGGCCACCCAGTTGCCAGTGCCGCCGGCTTGGCTACCCTGAACCTGTATCGAGAAGAAGGCCTGTTCGAGCGGGCTGCCAGCCTTGCCCCCCTCTGGGAAGAGGCTCTCCATTCCCTGCGCGGCTTGCCTCATGTCATCGATGTACGCAACCTCGGCTTGGTGGGGGCAATTGAATTGGAAGGGATCCCTGGCCGACCGACAGCGCGAGCTTTTGAAGCTTTTTTGCGCTGCTACGAACGTGGGGTATTGATTCGCACTACAGGTGATACCATTGCCCTTTCCCCGCCTTTGATCATCGAGGAAGCCCATATTGAACACCTGATCGCCACCCTGAAGCGAGTTCTTCAAGAGCTACCTTAGTCCTGAATCGACAAGAGAGACTGCCTGAGGGAGTTAGAAGCTTCTGGGGCTGGGCGTCGGCGAAGGACTGGGAGAGGGACTGGGTCTGGGCGAAGGGGATACCGAGGGAAAGGGATTGGGGGTGCCGGTCGGCGTTGGCAAGGGGGAGGGACTGGGCGCGGGCAACACCCGCAAGGGAGCTTTGGCCGAAGCGATTCGGCCCTGGGTATCCGCCACCATTGCCGTCACTTCATAATCCCCGGTGGGAGCAGAAGTGGGAATGGTGATGGGGATGGTGCCGATGCAGGTTTTGCTGTTGGGCTGACAGCCGACGGCAGCGGCAGTGAAATCAAAGGTGAGGGTGAGGGGGCTTTGCCGGATTTCCACCCGGAAACTGATGCCGGCCCCCAAACCCGCAGGAGTCGTAACGGCCACCAGCACGTTGAAGGGTACTGTCTGTCGCGCGTCCGTCAGCGACACCACGGCAATCGAAGGCGGCTCTGCCGCAAAGGAAGCGGTGGGAGAGGGGCTGGGAGTGGGGAAAGGATTAAAGAGGGGAGTGGAAGTGGGGGTTGGGGTGAGCAGCGGCGTAGGGACAGGACTGGGGATGACGAAAGGAGTGGGCGTTGGGGCCACCACCGAGATCGGCGTGATGGTAACCGCAGGCTGTTCGCCGGCATCTTCTTGGCAAGCCACAAGTGACAACGACAGAAGAGCGGCTACACTGGCCCTTATTACAGAGGAGGCTGCTAACGTCCAGCTCTGACGGAACCTATGGGGCTGCTGTCTCATGGGGTTTGACTCCTCACAACACAAAGCTTTGGGATCCTGCCGGTTCTAGGAGAGCCGAGCTTCGGTGGCATTTAACTCAAAAACCCGGCCAACCTGCTTCCTCAGCCGCAAAAGCAGGAGCGTCTCACACGCTGCTAACACTATAGATAGAGCATTAGTTTTTTGCAAACCCCACCTGTGGACTCTCCCTTTGGGAGTGAAGCCAGATAGAGGGGAATGACCTGGGCCGAGTTAGACTGGTAAGCGTGACAGCAAGACGAGGATCCATGGCAGCAAGGGCGGGAGCAGAACCATCTTCTGGCTGTGGAGAAGCAGAGGGGCAGACTGCCGTTGGCGTTGATGCCCTGTACCCCTCAGAAAACATCAGCGGGGCGGGGTATGCCCGGGAAGAGCTGCAAGAGGCTTGCGGGGTCTTTGGCATACTGGCTCCAGGAGAGGAGGTGGCCAAGCTGGCCTACTTTGGCCTATTTGCCTTGCAGCATCGCGGCCAAGAATCGGCAGGGATCGCCACTTTTGAGGGATCCTTTTGCCGGGTTCACAAGGCGATGGGCTTGGTCTCCCAGGTCTTCGATGAAGTGAACTTGGCCCAACTGACCGGGGATCTGGCGGTTGGTCACACCCGCTACTCCACCACTGGATCCAGCCGCGTGGCCAACGCTCAGCCGGTGATCGTGGAGACTCGCCTGGGGCCGCTGGCTCTGGCCCACAACGGCAATTTGGTCAATGCGGAAGAGCTGCGGAAGGAACTGGAGGCCGCCGACCGGCACCTAACCAGCAGCACCGACTCCGAGTGTATTGCCCACGCCATTGCCCAGGCGGTGAACCAAGGTCAAGATTGGATCGCGGCCACTTGCCAAGCTTTGCGCCGCTGTCAGGGGGCTTTTAGTCTGGTGATCGGCACGCCAGAGGGCCTGATCGGGGCACGGGATCCCTATGGGGTGCGTCCGCTGGTGTTGGGGCTTTTGAGCAGCAACCCCGCTCTGGATGAGCTGCTGCAGTCAGAGATGCTGGAGATCATCTGCAGCGACGGCACCCTCAGCCACCCCGAGGCCGAGCCGCTGCATTATGTATTGGCTTCAGAAACCTGTGCTTTGGATATCATTGGGGCCGACCCTCTGCGGCAGGTGGAGCCGGGAGAGTTGGTGTGGATCAGCCGTCAGGGGCTGCAATCGGTGCGTTGGGCGGAGGCCACCCCCAAGTTGTGCATCTTCGAGATGATCTACTTCGCCCGCCCCGACAGTTGGATGCATGAGGAAAGCCTCTACTCCTACCGGGTGCGTTTGGGAGAACAACTGGCCAAGGAGGCCCCGGCAGAAGCTGACTGGGTGATCTCCGTTCCCGATTCCGGCACGCCGGCAGCCATTGGCTATGCTCGCCAATTGGGGATCCCTTACACCGAAGGGCTGATCAAAAATCGCTACGTGGGCCGCACCTTTATTCAGCCCACCCAATCCATGCGGGAGCGGGGCATTCGCATGAAGCTCAACCCCCTGGAGGATGTGCTGGGGGGGAAGCGGATTGTTATTGTGGACGACTCAATTGTGCGGGGCACCACCAGCCAGAAAATCGTCAAGGCCCTGCGCCAGGCGGGGGCTACCCAGGTCCACATGCGCATTTCCAGCCCCCCGGTCACCCATCCCTGCTTCTACGGCATCGATACCGATAGCCAGGATCAATTGATTGCCGCCCAGCATTCCGTAGAGGAAATCGCCGAGAAGATTGGAGTGGATTCTTTGGCCTACCTGAGCTGGGAAGGCATGCTGGCTGCCACGGGCCGGGATCCCAACTCGTTCTGCTCCGCTTGCTTTACCGGCCACTACCCCATCCCCATCCCAGAAGGGCTGAAGCGCTCCAAGCTGGCCCTGGAACTGGTGGCTACTGGCAAGAGCCGCTAGGCTGCTCAGGGATCCCCGCTAGACTGAGAAGAAGAATTGCTTGGGGCAAGCCATGACTTTTCGCCTACGCCAATTGGGGGATCCCATCCTGACGCAAGTGGCCGAGCCGGTGACGGAGTTCAAAACGCCGGCCTTGCAGGATCTTATAGAAGGTATGCTGGCTACCCTGAAAGAGGCGCAGGGGGTGGGCTTGGCTGCTCCTCAGGTGGGATCCCTGCTCCAAGTGCTGATTGTGGCCTCTCGTCCCAATCCCCGCTACCCGGAAGCGCCGCAAATGCAGCCTCTGGTGATGGTTAACCCCCGTCTGCTGGCTTGTAGTGCTGAACAGGTGCTGGGTTGGGAAGGCTGCTTGAGTGTGCCCAATTGCCGTGGTCTGGTGGCCCGCGCCCGCGAAGTGGAGGTGGAGTATTACACTCCAGAAGGCGTTCAGCAAAGGGTGGTCTGGCAGGATTTTCCGGCGCGGATCTTTCAGCACGAATACGATCACCTGATGGGTCGGGTGTTCCTGCAGCGGCAGCCTCGGCAACTGCTTACCGAAGCCCAGTACCAAGCACAGATTTTGGGTCAGCCCGCCTGAGGGATCCCGCCATGCCCTACTTGGTCATCTACGACGGCCTCTGCAACCTCTGTGCCACCGGTGTTCAGCTCTTGGAGCAACTGGATCGCGGGCAACGGTTTTGCTATGCCCCCATGCAAGATGCCTCTGCCTTGGCCCAATGGGGGATCCCGCCGGAGCAGGTGGAGCTGGGGATGATCCTCATCGACCTGGAGCAGCCGGAGCGCCGTTGGCAGGGATCCGCCGCCGTTGAACAGATTGCTGCTCTTCTGCCGGGCGGGGAGCTGTGGTTGGCTCTGTACCGCAGCTTCCCTGGCTTGAAGGGTCTTGGGGATCGAGGCTACGAACAGATCCGAGATCACCGCTACGAGTGGTTTGGCCGCCGCAACACCTTGTATTTGTCTGCCTACCCTGCTTGTGTTGCCTGCCGGGATCCCTTGGCCGAGGCTGAGGGAAAAGCTGCAGCACCAGCCGCCGGCAAGGCAGAAGCAAGCCGATAGCCAAAATGGAAGTTCCCTCTTCCTCAGCTCGCTATCTTGGATCAGGGAATTTGAAAAAGGATTGAATTCCTGTATCAAAGGTTAACCTTTCTAAGGGAATTCCCTGAACTGGTCTTGACCCTCTCTAAGCCCATAGCAAGAATAGGAACAAAGCAGCCAAAGGGGGGATGAGGCGTGCCTACAGTTACTGATAAAGATCTGGGCAATATCGATTGCAGTTTAGAGATCCTCCAGCCGGTTTTGAGAGGCAAGGATCCCAGAAGCGCAAACGGCGCCATCGAATGTTTTAGCCATTACAACGGAAAAGGCAGAGAGCTTCTCCTCCAAACCCTAAACCAACCTCTGGATTGGGAAAAGCAGTTTGCTCTCTGGACAACCCTAATGGATTCGGGTGATCCCCAACTTATCCAAATCGCGAAAGCCTATCCGGTTACCCTTCGTCCGGTGGGAGATCTGGGGGCAAAATTGGAGGCTGGCGAGCGAGATTTCCGCTGGGCGGATTTGAGAAAGGCCAACCTCAGTCAGCGAGATCTGAGTGGGGCAGACTTGAGAGGAGCAAACCTAAACCGCGCGAGACTGAGCCAGGTGAATCTCAGCCATGCCAACCTGAGCGGAGCCAATCTAACTCAAGCAGACCTCAGCGGGGCCGATCTGAACGGAGCCAACCTGAGCGGAGCCAACCTCCTGGGCACCAACCTCATCGGCGCCAGCTTGCTGGGGGCCAACCTAACGGACGCCAACTTGAGGTGGGTTGTCATTTCTCCCAAAACGCAGATGGATCCCAAGTGGCACCTGGTGTGGACAATCATCAACGGCGTTGCCCAGGGGGAAAGCCTAGCCCAAGCCGACTTGAGCGGAGCCAACTTGGAGCGGGCCGACCTGAGGGGAAGAGACCTGACACGAGCAAATCTCAGAGGGGCGAGGCTGGCCGCGGCCAACTTGAGAGGAGCCAACCTCAGCCAAGCCAACCTCAGCGAGGCCAACTTGGAGGGGGCCGACTTGACTCAGGCCAACCTGCGGGGAGCCAAGCTGGAGCTGGCGAACCTGCGCAGAGTTCTCGTCTCTTCTGAGACACAGCTGGATCCCAAGTGGCGCTTGGTGTGGGAGCTCGTCAACGGCCGTGCTCAGGAAAAAAAACTGAACCACGTTGACTTGAGCAGGGCTATTCTAGAGCGGGCCGACCTGAGGGGAAGAGACCTGACGCGAGCAAATCTCAAAGGGGCGAGGCTGGCCGCGGCCAACTTGAGAGGAGCCAACCTCAGCCAAGCCAACCTCAGCGAGGCCAACTTGGAGGGGGCCGACTTGACTCAGGCCAACCTGCGGGGAGCCAAGCTGGAGCTGGCGAACCTGCGCAGAGTTCTCGTCTCTTCTGAGACACAGCTGGATCCCAAGTGGCGCTTGGTGTGGGAGCTCGTCAACGGCCGTGCTCAGGCAAGAAACCTGATCTATGCCGACCTGAGCAGGGCCAATTTGAGCCAGGCTGACTTGAGCGGAGTCAAGCTTACAGGGGCGAGCTTGGTGGAGGCTGACCTGAGAGGAACTAACCTCAGCGGGGCAAATTTGAGGTGGGCAGAGTTGGGCAAAGCCAATCTGAGTCAGGCGGACTTGAGAGGCGCCAACCTCAGCCAGACCAATCTGAATAAGGCAAACCTGGAGGGAACCAACCTCTGTGGAGCCAGCCTGATCAAGGCTGAACTGGTCAGGGCCAAACTGGTGGGGGCCAAATTGGTCGGCGCCAAGCTCATTGGAGCCAACTTGAGCAAGGCCAGCTTAGTTGGCACCGACCTGAGGGAGGCTAACCTCATCGGCACCAACCTCAGCGAGGCCAAGCTGGGCAGGTCGGGTTTGAACTTGCTTGATGTCAATGCTCCCAGCCCTCTGCGCTACCTGAGCCAAACGGACTTGAGCGGGGCAGATCTGAGGAAAGCCAACCTGAGCCGGGCAGACCTTAGCCAAGTCAAGCTCATCGGAGCTAACCTAAGCCGAGCTTCCCTAAGCAGAGCCGATCTCAGCGGGGCTGACCTGAGCGCAGCTAGCCTCAACAAGGCCAAGCTAGGAGAAGCCAACCTAACCCAGACCAAGCTGGGCAGAGCCAAGTTACGTAACGCTTACCTCAGCGGTGCCGACCTCAGCGGGGCCAACCTGAGGGGGGCAGATCTGAAATTGGCCAACCTGCGACGCTCTATTCTTTCTCCAGAAACTCAGCTCAATGCCAAGTGGCATCTTGTGTGGGAACTGGTCAATGGTCGGCCCGACAACAGAAACCTGGAGGGAGCCGACTTAAGCGGAGCTAACTTGAACTGGATCGACTTGGGCGGAGTCAAGCTGGTCGGCGCCAATTTAAGCGGGGCCAACCTTATTGGAGCCAATCTCAGCGGGGCCGATCTCAGCCGAGCCAATCTCAGCGGGGCCGATCTCAGTTGGGCTGACCTGAGCTATGCCAACTTGGAAGGCTCCAACCTGGATCATGCCACTGTAGAAGGCGCAAACCTCAAAGGCGCAAGACTTGATTTCAAGTGGAAATGGATCTGGCTGTCCCTCTGGCTTAAAGGTTTGGCGAGCATCTGGTTTGACCACCGCGATACCCTCTACCTACCTCCCCCAACTCCTGCAAAACGCTAGCGGGATCCCCTAGCTGACAACCCATGCTACTTGCCCCTAGCCGGCAGCTAAACTGCGGGGAGTCAACAGGAGAGGCGCTGTACTTAAGGGATCCCTTGACGACAGAGCATTAGCCCTAACTCGTTTTGCCCATCTCCAAGATCATCTCCGCCATACTTATGCCTTGCACCTCTGGAACCCCTATTTACAGGCACCGGATTTCTTTCCTTTATTCAAAAGCGGCACGGCCTATCCTGCCACTCTTGAGCTGCCGCCGCTTCAAGCCAATAAGAATGGGCAAAGCCACATTCACCTGGTGATTGGCGAAATCGCTGAAGAGGGGTCAACCGAGGTTGTCTGTACTTCCAGCGGTAAAGTCAGCGAAGGGGATATTGATCTCGTTTTGGAAGAGAAAAAACAATACATCCGCCAAACTGAAATCCTGGAGTTTTACAATCCCTCTGAGACTCTGCAAAACGTCGGTGGCCTGGAAAACCTCAAAGCCTGGATTAGAGGACGCCGCAACAGCTTTAGTGTCCAGGCCCATGCCTATGGCCTACCAAGCCCCAAAGGGATTTTGCTGGTTGGCATTCAGGGTACTGGCAAGTCCCTATGTGCCAAAACCATCGCCCGCGAGTGGCGAATGCCTCTGCTCAAGCTGGATGTGGGACGATTGTTTGGGGGCATTGTCGGGGAAAGCGAAAGCCGTGTGCGCCAGATGATCCAAATTGCCGAAGCTATGGCCCCCTGTGTTCTCTGGATTGACGAGCTAGATAAAGCCTTTGGGGGCATTAGCAGCGAATTTTCTGGCGACTCGGGCACCAGCAAGCGCGTCTTCGGCAGCCTGATTACGTGGATGCAAGAAAAGACCAAGCCCGTTTTTATTGTCGCCACTGCCAATAATGTCCGCGTCTTGCCCGCTGAGCTGCTTCGCAAGGGGAGGTTTGATGAAATTTTCTTTGTTAACTTACCCAACCAAAAGGAGCGGGAAGAGATTTTTCGAGTCCATGTCCAACGGCTACGGTCCAACCGAGTACGAGACTTCTCCTATACTGAGCTGGCCATGGCTGTAGAAGATTTCAGCGGGGCGGAAATTGAACAGACCATTTACGATGCCATGCACATGGCCTTTAATCAGGATCCACCCCGCGAGTTCACCCAAGAAGATATCCTGACCGCCATTCGCCAAACGGTTCCTCTAGCTGCCATCGCTCGTGACCAAATTCAAAGCTTGAAAGAATGGGCTGCCGAGTCAGGAGCACGTACCGCTTCCCAAGATCAAAAGTTGATTCAGGAGCTACGGACCATCGTCCAGAAGAGAGGGTTAGGCTACATTGAAGTTGATAGCCCCCCATCCTTTTCCTCTCCACCTCCTGCCTAAGCTGTTTTGGTCGGCTCGTTCCGAGTTGTGGCAGCTCGGTGGAAGTAGGCTTGCAAGCATTTTTTCCTGCAAGACGCGGAAAAACTCCGGTTGCCGCTCCGCTTGAATTTGCTGCCTGTGGATTAGCCCCCGTTAAATCCGTCCGGGGAAGCCGCCGATTGATCTGAGCTGCTCAGGTGGCCCCTTGTTGGATTAACTTCCGGCAGCTCCCAGGCAGGGCACTGGGATCGGATCCCGCACGTTAGCGTGCAGGACCGATGGTTTTGCACTTTTCGTATCCTTGACTACAGATTTTTTGGTAGGATTGATCGTGTAGAGGTACTGGTATGTAGAGCAGCCTTATGAGTGCAATCGCTGAAATGAGGGGGACAAGTCTCCTGGCCCGCCATCGCCAAAACATAGCAGCCTCCCTGGCCCGTCGTTTGGAAGCAGCTAGGGCGGCCAACAACACCCGCTTGATGGAGCTGCTGAAACAAGAAGAGCGGCAGCTGGCAGCCGAGTACGGCGGCAGGGATCCCTTCTCTTCAGCGCTCTTCAGAGGACTGCGCCACCTTTGGCAGAGCCTGAAGGCAGTCTTGGCGGCCTGCGATGAACTGCGGGTGCGGCAGTGGGTAGATGGCAGCGGCATGGTCTGGTGGTCTGTCCAAGACCCAATCACGGGAGAGCGCCTGTGTACCCATTCCGAGGGGGAGCTCATAGAGTGGATCGAGAAGCACCAGCGAGAGGATTAGTCTTCGCGGCTAGGACTTGCCTGAGCACCAATAGCCAGTGTTTCCCCTGGCGCTTCGTGCGTGTCCCAGTCTTTCCAGCTTGGGGAGGAAGGGAACAAAAAGTTTCACGGCTAGGCCGGGGCAATGGCCACCTGAGAATCCAAATTGATAGGATTACGAAGACTCATCATCTGCTTTAGGGGCCCTGGGATGGTTTGGCAATTGTTGACGTGGCCGGCCCAAAGTTTGCTTTGGCTAGCGGAGCAGATCCAAGAACGCGCCGAAGCGCAGCTAGACAGCAAAGAAAACCTGCAAAAAGAACTTACAGCCCTGCAAATTCAGCTAGATTTGGGAGAAATTGACGAAGAAACCTACGCCCGCCGAGAAGAGGAGATTTTATTGGCTCTGGAAGCCTTAACCCAAGCAGAAGGAGAAGCCGAAGCATAGAGTTCTGCCGGTGGGCCTGGAAGGGATCCCTCAGCATTGCAGGGGGGCAGAACATGGGAGAATGAGCTTCTGTACACCCCCGTCTTTCCTACCCTGGGCTGTTTTCAATGACTGAATCCCATGAAACCTTGGTGCTCCGCGACGAGCAAAACCAGCCTCTCAAGTGCGAGATCCTGCGTCAGGTGGTCATCGACGAGCAGACCTATGCTCTGGTGACTCCCGTTGATGCTGTGATTAAAGTGCTGGTTTGGGAAGGGGAAGAGGAACCCAGCCAAGCGGTGAACGGCGATGCCGACATGGAAGGGATCCTGGACGAGCCGGATCCCGAAGAGTTACAGGCTGCCCTGCCCACCATCCAGGCTGTTCTGGGGGAGTTGAACCTGACCTTGCAGCAAAATGGCTTCGACATCCTCACAGTTCAGGGGGAATTGCCCCCGGTCGAAGAAGAAGATGTGTTTGAGCTGGGCGAGAGCGAGGAAGATGCCCAGGAGTTTCAACTGCTGGCTACCTTTTTCTACCAAGAGAAGAGATACGGCATCTTTACTCCCCTCGATCCCGTTTTGCTCTACGCCGCTCTGCCTGACGAAGGGGATCCCTACCTGCTCACCCCCGATGAGCCGCCAGAGCTTTTTGATCAGCTCTATGCCCTGCTGCTGGATCTCGATGAGGAATGGGAAGACGGAGATGACGAAGAAGATGAAGACGAAGATTAGGCGGTCAACCCCTTCTGTTCTGCCGAGTTGGATACTCCTGCCCAGCCAGTCGCCTCGGCGGTGCGGAGCACCATAGGGATAGAGGTGGTGAAACTACCCGGTAAAACTTGCCCAGAGTTTTTCACCAGCCACTCCAGACCCGTCTCAACATCTGTCGGGGGCGTCGGATCTGCGGGCCAAGGGTCAGAATAAGCCAGCCTCAGACCAGCCGCCTGAGCATTGCGTAGCGAAGGAGCATGACTCTAGTCAATAATAAGCTCAACTATACTGAAAATAATGTATAATATGTTCAGTACGGATTACTACCAGTTGATCTTTCTGTTTACTTTCGAGTCTGCCAACATGGTAGCCAAAGCAAAGCAGAAAATTGGTAGTAAGACGACACGGAAACTGCGCTTTGGGTATTCTACTCAAAGCTTTGCGGGATACCGCCATTCTGTTTGGACTCCGTCCCGCTAACGCGAATGGAAACAAACAGAATGCTATCGCTGCATAGTTGAACAGTGATGTTCAGCAGTGTTCAGCGTAAATGTATCAGCAACAGGGATGCAGCCGGTTGATTTAACCACCCTGCGTGCTGTGCTCGCCGATCTAACCCAGGCTAAGACAGGTCGGGATCCAGTGTTGCCTGCCCGCGTGGAATGGATCCAACAGACCGATCTGTGGACAGTGGTCATTGGCTTGCGCACCCTCACTGCCCGCCTCTGCTTGCTGTTGTGCTGGCATCCTCAGGCGGCCCGTCTCCACCTCTGTCAGCCTCCTCCCAAAGAGCCGGATGGCTTTCAATTTAGCCAGTTCCTCCAACGGCACCTGAAGGGTTTGGCTCTGACGGAGCTGGCTCTGCTGGAGGATTGGGAACGGGTGATTGACTTGCGCTTTGCCCCTCGGCCCGGGGATCCCCCTTATCGCCATCTCTACCTGGAGGTGATGGGCAAGCACAGCAATGCCATTTTGGTGGACGAGGCGGGCATGATCTTGGCCAGTGGCCATGGGGTAAGCGAGCGCCAATCGCGAATCCGTCCGGTACAACCGGGCCTGCCCTACGAGGCTCCTCCGGCCCTAACCGACCCGATCCCGCAGCGATCCGAGCCCTTTTCCTGGTGGCAAGAGCGCGTCGCCCTGATCCCTGGCCCCATCGGCCAACGGCTGTTGCGCTGTTATCGCGGCCTCAGTCGGCATTTGGTGGAAGCGATGTGCCATCAGGCTGGGATCCCGCCGCAAACCTCCACCGATCACCTCTCTGCCCGCGATTGGCAGGCACTGTTTGCCAGGTGGCAAGACTGGTTAACCCGTCTGGAAACAGGCCAGTTTGACCCAGCTCCCACTCCCCAGGGATACACCGTTCTCGGCTGGGCAAGCGGTGCCGTTCCCGTTAGCGGGACGGAGTCCCTGCAACAACCTTCTCGACTCAATCTGCACCAACTTTTGGAAAGCTACTACCAGGCTCAGCTTAACCGCGAACAGTTTGAGCGAGAGCGCCACCGTCTGCTGCAAAGGGTATCCACCCTGCTGAAAAAGCTCTATCAGCGGCGAGAGCAATTTGAGGCAATGCTGGCCGACTCCACCCAAGCGGAAGCCTCCAAGCAGGCTGCCGACTTGTTGATGGCCCACCTCCACCTCTGGCGGCCAGGGTTGCATCACATCGAGCTGCCGGATTTTGCCAGCGGCCAGACGGTCAAGATCCCTCTCGACCCCGAAAAAAATGCCATTCTCAATGCCCAAGCCTACTACCGCAAGCACCGCAAACAAAAACGGGCCCAGGATGCCCTCCGACCTTTACAAGAGGCGCTTGGCCAAGAGATCCTCTACCTCGAGCAGGTGGAAGCGTCTCTACAGCAGCTGGAAACCTATCGGGATCCCCAAGACTTGACCACCCTCAAGGAAATTGAGACCGAGCTGATTGAACAGCGCTACTTGGAGAGTCCCACTCGCAACAGCGGGACAGAGTCTCTGCGGGCGAGCTCAAAACATGCCTCACCGGCAACCTTCAACCCCCACCGCTTTACCAGCCCCAGTGGCTTCTCCATTTGGGTGGGGCGCAACAACCTGCAAAATGATCAGCTCACCTTTCGCGTGGCTCAGGAACACGATTGGTGGTTTCATGCCCAAGAGATCCCCGGCAGTCATGTGCTGCTGCGCTTGCCCCCCGGGGCTGTAGCAGAAAGCGAAGATCTGCAGGCGGCTGCTGATTTGGCGGCCCATTTCAGCCGCGGTCGCCTCAGCGAACAGGTGCCGGTAGTCTACACTCGCCCGAAACTGGTGTTCAAACCCAAGGGATCCCCGCCCGGCATGGTCGTTTACAAACAGGAGCAGGTGCTTTGGGGGCGGCCCAGCCATGCGCAGCTGCTCATTGCGTCAGCCCTTGGGCCACACTGACGCAACTGGTTACTTTGTTTCTGGCCAAGTGGGCAGGTTCGAGGCATTCAAGGGAGAACTTCGAGGGAGTAAGCGGCGCTGCGGCCATAGCGGCTGGGGTCGTACATTTCTTCTGCCAAAGCAGGAGCCACCTGGAATTGGCCGGGGATCTCCGGACGGAAGAGATAGACAAACTCATGGCGACCCTGCTTGAGCTCGGTGCTGAAAAAGGCCACGCGGTCATCCCGATTCTCTTGGCGGGTCCAAAACCAGTCCCACCAGTAGTCTGGGGCCAAGCCGGTGAACTCTCGCGGATCCTGGGAGGTGATCTCGGCGCCGCTGGGCAGGGGATCCTCGACCACCACGTAGTGGCTGTCCCGCTCGGCTTCCACCGTCAACCGGGCCAGGAGGATTTCTCCGGCCCTTACTGTGTCGCCAGGGCGCAGCGGCTGCTCTCGGTAGCGGATCTTCCCGTTGGGTTGGAGCTGGGGCTGTAGGCGGAAGTAGCTGCGGCTCACCGCAAAGCCTTGGGCTTGAGAGGGCAGAGGGTTGGGGACGAAGGCTTCTCCCCTCAAGCTGTAGTAAAGGGGGCCGGGGCCGGACTTTTCCAGGCGCAGGCTGCTCAGGTTCCCCACTTCTGCGTCAGCCCAATCCAGCCCATAGCGGGGATCCGCAGGGCCGGCCTGCCAGCGATCAAGAAGGGATCCGGTTGTCCCATCCAACACCCGCACCTCGCCGGGGCCGGGAAGCTGCTGCTGCTGGGCTTGGTAGTAGGCGGACAGGCCGAGGAGAGCATCGGCGGTGGCTTTGGTGGTGCGCCAGCGGTTGTTTTGCCGCTGTTGGAGAAGGGCATCGGCAATCTGGGCAGCCCGGTCATCCTGCAAGCGAACGGCCAATTGCAAAAGCGGGCCGGCCACCTCCATGTCGTCGTAGGTGGAGCGCTCTTGGGTCGCACGAGTTGGAGCAGCCGGGATAAACCAGCGCCCTTGGGGATCCTGTTGCCGCCGCTCCAGAACCTCATCCAGGGCTGCCTGGGCAAGATCCCTCTGGCCCAGTTGCAGGGCAGCCAGGCCATGGTAGGCCAGGCCAAAGGTGGAAAGCTGGGCCGGCGGCGGCAGGTCGGCAGTTACCAAAGCGGGATCCCAGAGGGCCAGGCTGTAGGCGACAAAAGCCTGCAGATCCGGGGAGAGGGCTTGTGGCTGGGCCAGTTGAGCGGCCAGATAGTCCAAGGCCTGCCGCACCCGCCACTCTTTGAGGGCATAGCCAGCAGCTTGGGCAAGGTGATACCCCTGCAGGATGTATCCGGTCAGATAGGGGTTGCTCCGGTCATGGGCCCACCAGCCCCAGCCCCCATCGTAGTTCTGGGATCCCTCCAGTCGCTGCAAGCCGGATCGAAGCACTCGAGGCAGCCGCTCCAGGGTTTGCGAGCGCAGGTTCAAGCCCAACTGCTCGCTGACTTGGGCGACGGCTAGGGCGGGCAAGAAGCGACTCAGGGTTTGCTCGGTGCAGCCGTAGGGGAACTTCACCAGGTAATCCAGCGGCCCCAGCAGGGTTGCTGCCGGGCTGGCAGCCAGTTCCAGATGTAGCTGCCGGGATCCCGGCACCCAGGTGGCGGGCCAATCCAGCGGCAACTCCAGACTGCCAGACTCCCCTTCACGCAAGCCAGACGGGGTTCCCAGTTGGCCCACTTGGGAGAAGCGATGCGCCGCCCCAAAGGGCTGGCTGGGGATCTGCAGTTGCAATGCATCTTTCAGCCCATTCCCTTCCGCCCAGACCCGCAGAGAGGTATCTCCGGCCCCCAGAACCTGGAGAGGCCATTCCACCCGCCCCGCTCCTTGGGCCGGCACGGTGAGGCGTTGTCGTTCCGGGCCTTGCAATTTCAAGATCCCACCGGCAGGAACAGGAACTTCCAGCCGCACCTCCACCGCTTGGGCTTGACCCGTGCGGTTTTGCACAATGGCCGCCAAGGTGAGCTGATCCCCCACCCGGAAAAAGCGGGGAGCGGCCAAGCGCACCAACAGGTCTTTGCTGACTGAGACCGTGGCAAGAGCGGATCCCACCTGGGTGTCGGCAGTGGCAGCGCGGGCGGTCAAGCGCCAGGTGGTCAGGTTGTCGGGCCAACGCACCTGTACCTGAGCCAGGCCATCGGCATTGGTGACCAGATCCGGAAACCAGGCGGCGGTATCGCGAAAGTCTTCCCGCACTTGGCCGGCCAGCTTGTCAGCACCGCCGGGATATTGCTGAGGGAAAGAGGTAGTGGTGGTAACTTGGTTGTACTGGCGCCCATAGAAGAAGCGGCGAATATCCGGGGTGAAGTCGGGTCGCAATAGGTAGAGGGCATTGTCCACAATCCCCAGACCCACCTCGGCGCTCACCGGCTGCCCTTGGGCATCGCGGGTGCGGATTTGGATTTGGGCGGTCTCGCCCGGTCGATAGGTGGGTTTATCGGTTTGCAGCTCCACCTGCAAAAAGCGATCCAAGGGGGAGACCCGCAGCAGGGCCTCGCTTCGGTACAGCCGCCGCTCTGGGCCGATGGCAGTGGCAGTGACGTAGAGATTGGGACGATAGTCGCCGCGGATGGGCAGCCGCAGCGTGGCCGTATGCCCCTGGAGACGCAGCACCTGCACCTGGTGCAGCCGGGATCCCTCAATGCCCACCAGCACCGCCACATCCGGCAGCGGCGAGACTATCAGGATCTGGGCCTCTTCCCCCACCTGGTAGATCTGCCGATCCGCCACCACTTCCAGGCTGGGCAGGGATCCCCAACTTTGTAGGGGGCTGCCCGGCTCCACCACCCAGAGATAGTCCACCTCCTGCACCCGTTCGCGCCAGCGGTGCGGAGCACTTTGACGGCGGGGATCCCATGCCGTCAACCGCACCCGGTAGTCTCCCGGCTCCAGGTCGGCGGGCAGGTGGAGGTCGAGGCTGCCTTCCCCGTTGACAATCTGAAAAGGCTGCCGCAGCAGGGTACCTTGCCGTTGGTAGGTGTTGCTCTTGGGATCCCAGCGCCAGCGCTCCAGGCTCAGCTCTCCGGTGGCGCTGACGGGGCGGCCATCGTAATCGCGGGCTTGCAGCCGGTAGGTGAGGGTATCCCCCGGAGCGGGCAGGTGGCGGTCGGCCTCGGCAAAGAGGGCAAATTCGCCAGCCGTGACCCAGGCCCGCGCCGTTCCGGTCACGGTGCGACGGCTGATGTCGGTCACCTCCACCTCGATGCGCAACTGCTGCACCTCTTGGGGGCCCCAGTAGCTGTCTTCTTCCCAGTTGAGATCCTGCAGCAGGCGATCCAGGCGAAACTCCGCCCGCCCTTGGGCATCCGTCACCCCTTCCCCTTCCGCCACCAACTGGCCGTAGCCGCCGTAGTAGCCCTGCTCCTCTCCCAGGTCGTCGGCGAAATAGTCTTCCTCGGCAGAACGGGGCAACAGCCCATAGCGCAGGCTCCAGTCGGGGCTGCTGTAAACTCGGTAGCGGAGCTGGGCAGCGGCCACCGGCGCGCCGAAAAGATACTCGGCCTCCACCTGCACCTTCAGGGATCCCCCCCGCACCAGCCAAGGTCGGTCGGGCACCACCGCCACCTCAAACTCCGGCTTGCGGTAGGCTTCCACCTGAAAAGAGGTGTATTCGCCGCTGGATCCCTGCGGCCCTGACACCTGCCACTCCAGGCCGTAGCTGCCCAGGGACGCTTCTTCTGGCAGTTGAAACTCCCCATGGACACTGCCAAAAGCATTGGTGGCCAGGGTTTGTTCGCTCAACACATCCCCGTTGGGGGCCGTAAGGGTCAGTTGCACTGCTTGTCCTGGGGGGGGCGGCGTGAGGCGGGTTTGCTCTCGCACCAGGGCGCGGAAATAGACGGTTTGGCCAGGGCGGTAGAGGGGACGATCCGTGTAGGCGTAGATCCGGTGGGGCTGGTTCCAGCCATAGGCATAGCTGCGGGACAAAGCCTGTAATGTGCTGTCGGCACTGCGGCCATAGACCACCAGGGAAGAACCCTCTCTCGCCGGCAGGCCAAAGCGGGCCAGCCCCTCTGCATCGGTGGTGGCCGTCAGGGGATCCCCCCACTCCCCGAAAACTTGGATCTGGATCCCGGCCAGGGGACGCAGCTCCCGCAGGTGCACCGCCTGCACCACCAACTGGCTGGCATCCTGCTTCTGGATGAGGCCGAGATCGCTCACCAAAAACCAATGGTCGAAACGGGGCAAGGGTGCAGCCGCATTCAGCGGCTCCCGGCCCTCCGCCTCCACCCAGTAGGCCCCCGGCGGCAGGATCCCCAGCTCCAAGGTTTGGGCTGTCCACCCCTCTCCCGCTCGTCGTGGCACCGGCTGCTGCCAACTGCGCACAAGCTCCCGCCGCAGGGTGGGATACAGAGCCGGATCCAAGGATCCATAGCCGGCATCCGCCAAATCTCGCAAGAGAGGGGATCCCTGCAGCTCTGTTAGGGAAAAGCGATAGAGGCTGAGCTGCACCGAGCCCAGGCTGGTGGCCCGCCACTGCAGCCGCGCCGGTTCTGCGGTCGTGAACACCTGGCTGGTGCTGTAGAGATGGAGACCGGGGGGGACAAGCTGAGGGCGCAAGGTGGGGATCCGAACCGTTGCCCCCTCCCGCACCAGAACGGATCCCTCGCTGCCCACCGTTTCCAGGCCGCTCCCCTGCACCGTCACCTGGTATTCCCCAACAGGCAATCGATCCAAGCGATATTCGCCATCTGCGGTCAAGCTGGCGCTGCGCGTGACCGGGCCGGCTGCAATGATCTGCACATCCCCAGGCGGAGCCTCTGCCGGCAGCTCCACCCGTCCCGCCAGGGATCCCGTCGGCTGTTCGGAAAGCAAAACTGCCAACCCTACCCCCAAAAACACCACTAGGGCCGCTAACCATCGCCTCAGCATGGGATCCCTTTCCTTTGTTGCTCCTACCCTGTGCCCTGGCCGCCCTGGGGGTTCAAGGGTCAGCCCAATCCACTACTTCACCAACTCGAACACGTTGAACATGGGCATGTACATGGCCACGATAATGCAGCCCACCATACCGCCCAGGATCACGATCATCAACGGCTCCAGCAGGCTGGTGAGGGCGCGTACCGCCTCCTCCACCTCCAGCTCGTAGAAATCCGCCGTCTTCATCAGCATCGCGTCCAGCTCCCCTGTCTCTTCCCCCACGCTGATCATCTGAATGGCCATGACTGGGAAGACCTTGGCCTTGCCCAGAGCAGGGGCAATCTGCCCTCCCTCTGAGATGGATTGGCGGGCGGCGTCAATGGCGTTGGCCACCACCTGGTTGCCGGAGGTGTCGCGCACAATTTCCAAGGAAGTCAGCACCGGCACCCCGGAGCGGGTGAGAGCGCCAAAGGTGCGGCAGAAGCGAGCCACCGCCGACTTCTGGATCAGATCCCCGAAGGTAGGGAGCTTGAGGGCCAGCGCGTCGATGGTCTCCTTGCCGGCAGGGGTGCGGTAAAAGCGCCGGAAAGCAAAATAGACGGCCCCTAGAAAGCCCACCAGCCCCAAGCTGTACTGGGGCGTGCGCAGGAACTTGCTGATGTTGATGAAAAACTGGGTAAAGCCGGGCAGCTCCCCACCCAAGTCGTTGTAGATGCTCTCAAACGTGGGCAAGATGAACAGCACCATGCCCAAGAAAATCAAGACAGCCAAGATCGTCACCACCACTGGGTAGGTCATGGCTGACTTGATCTGCTTCTGCAGGCGATCCATGTCCTCCAGCAGCTTGGCCAGGCGGTTGAGCACTTCGTCCAGCACGCCGCCCACCTCCCCCGCCTGCACCATGCTGCAGTAGAGGCCGTCGAAGGCGTCGGGATAAGGGCGGATGGAGTCGGAGAGGTTTTTCCCCGCCTCCACCTCCGCTCGGATAGCCCGCAGGTACTTTTTGAGTTTGCGGTTGCTGGTTTGCTCCTCCATGATGGTGAGAGAGCGCACCATCGACACGCCAGCGTTGATCAAGGCAGCAAATTGCCGGGAGAACACTGCCTTGTCGCGAATGTCGATGGATCCCAGCATCGACAAATCGAAAGACGTCTCCAAGGAGAAAAAGGGCTTTTCTTCCTGAATGTCTTCCTGTTTGGCAAAAATCCCGTCTCGGCGCAGCCGTGCACGAACTTCGGTCAAGCTGTTGGCCACCACCGTCAGGCGTACCGGCTGACCGGCCTTTAACCCCCGAACCTTATAGCGCGGCATGGCTGTACCCCCGGCTAGATCGCTCTAAATAACGAAATGGCTTTAAATGTTTCGCAGGTGCAAAAGAGAAGTCAGCCCAAACCTTGGGCAGATCAACAATCTCTCAGCTAGAGCTTAGCCACAAATCAAGTCAGCGGCTAGAGATCGGCAATGAACCCTCACCCCGGGATCCCAGCACTGCCTGGTGGCAACGAGGTTTAGCGACGGGCGGCAACTGCTGCTGGCCGCTGTTGTTGGGCAGCCGCGGCTGGCGAGGGCCCGGTAACGTTGCCCAAAAGCCGCTGCAGCTCTTCAGGGCGAGAGGTCTTAGACATGGCCGTATCGAAGTCGATCTTGCCCTGTAGGTAAAGGTTAGCCAGATCTTGCTCCAGCGTTTTCATGCCCTGCTTGCCCCCCGTCTGGATAGCCGAGTAGATCTGGGCCGTTTTGCCCTCCCGAATCAGGTTGGCAATGGCCGGCGTCACTACCATGATCTCCTGCACCAGCACCCGTCCAGGCTCTCCCGGTTTGGGGTTAAGGCGGCGGGCCAAAGTTTGCGAGAAGACGGCCTTGAGGGAGTTGGAGAGCTGCACGCGAATCTGCTGCTGTTGCTCGGGCGGAAACACATCCACCAAGCGATCCACCGTCTGGGCAGCAGAACTGGTGTGTACCGTGGCAAAGCAGAGGTGGCCCGTCTCGGCGGCGGTAATGGCCAACTGGATGGTCTCCAGATCCCGCATCTCCCCGATCAGGATCACATCCGGATCCTCCCGCATCGCTGCCCGCAGGGCATTGGCAAAACTCTTGGTGTCTTCCCCCAGTTGCCGCTGGTGGATGATGCTGCGAATGGGGGTGTAGATATACTCAATGGGATCCTCGATGGTGAGGATGTGCTCGGCCCGTTCGCGGTTGATCATGTCGATCATGGAAGCCAGCGTAGTGGATTTGCCAGATCCCGTTGGGCCGGTTACCAGCACCAAGCCCCGCGGCAGGCGAGCTGCTTCCTTACACACATCCGGCAGGCCCAGCTTGTCGATGTTGGGGATCTCAGAAGCCAGGGCCCGCATGGCGCAAGCATAGGTGCCGCGATCGCGGTAGACGTTCACGCGGAAGCGCCCGATCCCCCGCACCCCATAGGAGCAGTCCAATTCCCAGTTTTGCTCCAGCTGCTTGCGCTGGTTGTTGTTCAGCATGCTGAAGATCAACCGCTGCACCTCCTCTGCCGAGAGAGGCTCATGCTCTGTCGGCTCAAGGTGACCATTGATGCGGAAGTAGGGGGGCAAACCCGCCGAGATATGAATGTCGGAACCGCCCTTTTGGACGATTGCTTCCATGAGGTCTTCGATCATCAGTTGGGGCATAGGGTTGGGTTCTCCAAAGGCGAGTAGAACTGTCTATCAAAAGAGCCGCCGGCCAAAGCCATGTGAGAAAGGCAACTGTATAGGAGTGTTATAGTCGGCACCCCAACATCGTCAAGTGCCAAGCCGACTTCCTAAAACTTCGGGGTCAGGCAATAGGGGCAGTCCATCCAGTCCACATGCAAGGCCGCGCCACAGTTGCGGCAGGTGCTGAGAGCCTTGGCACGGGCCTTCAGCTCGCTTTCCAGACCCTTGTCGGTGAGGGTCACCCGATCCACCTCCTCCAGCGTGGTGAGGCCCTGCTTCACCAGCATCAAACTGTAGGCCAGCAGGGTTTTCATGCCACTTTCCACCGCCGCTTCTTTGATCACCTCCGTGGGGGCCTCTTTGTTGATCAAGTCCGCAAGGCGGTCGTTCATGCGCATGAACTCGTACACCCCTACCCGACCTTTGTAGCCCACGCCCCCACAGTTCTCGCAGATGGGCTTGCCGGTGGCCTTGCGCTGCTCCACTTCTTTGGGGGAGAGCTTGTTGGCTTTGTAGAAGGTGAGCTGCTCGCCGTCGCCACTGAGGGTAAGGCCATAGCGGGCCAGCTCCTCCGGCGTGGGGTGGTAGGGGATCCGACATTCGGTACACACTCGGCGCATCAAGCGCTGAGCCAGCACCCCCAGCAACGAGCTGGAGATCATAAATGGCTCGATCCCCATCTCCGTCAGACGGGCAATGGCACCGGGGGCATCGTTGGTGTGCAGGGTGGTCAACACCAGGTGGCCGGTGAGGGAGGCTTCGATGGCGGTTTTGGCCGTCTCGTGGTCGCGGGTTTCCCCCACCAGGATCACATCCGGGTCTTGCCGCAAGAAAGCGCGCAGGATCATGGCAAAGTCCATGCCCTTTTCTCGGATCACCTGCACCTGGGTGATCCCCGGCAGGGAGTATTCGATGGGATCCTCGGCGGTGCTGATGTTGATGCCGGGATCGTTCACTTCTGCCAGCGCCGAGTAGAGGGTGGTGGTTTTCCCGGATCCCGTTGGCCCAGTTACCAGGATTAGGCCAAAGGGTCGCCTGACAATCTCCTTGAAGCTTTCCAAGGTCTCTGGGTCGGTGATCAGCTTGTCCAGCCCCAGTTGGGTGGCGGAGTTGTCCAGAACCCGCAGCACGATCTTCTCCCCATAGCGGGAGGGCAGGGTGCTGACCCGGAAGTCCACCTTGCGCCCCTTGAAGACCCGCCGAATCCGCCCATCCTGGGGCATGCGCCGCTCGGCAATGTTCAAATTGGACATGATTTTGAAGCGAGCGGTGAGGGCAGGGACGATCTTCTTGGGAAAGTTTTCAAAAGCCTGCCGCAACACCCCATCTTTGCGGAAGCGGATGCGCAGGTATTCTTCTTGTGGCTCGATGTGGATGTCAGACGCCCCGTCCTGCAGGGCCTTGACCAGGATCTGGTTGGACAGTTTAATAATCGGGGCATCATCTGCCGATTTGACCTGCTGCTCCAGGGATCCCTCGCCGACCTCATCGGCAGCCACATCCTCAATAGCATCCAGATCGATTTCGGCGGTATTGACCACCACCTCTTCTTCCTGCTGGGCAACAGCGTCGTTGATCCCTTTAACAGCAAGTAAATCCGCCTGCACATCCATGTAGCGGTTGATCAGGGTCTCGAAATCCCGCTGGGTGAAGACCCGCCGCTGCAGCTTCAGCCCTTGGATGCGAAAGCGCCGTTGAATGTCGTCCAGTGCCTGCAGGTTGTCTGGCTTGACCATCGCCACCGTCACTTGGTTATCCTGGCGGCGAATGGGCAAGAACTTGTAGCGGTTGCAGATGTCGAGGGGCAAGATCGAGTCGATCAGCCCAATCATCTCGGAGATCTCCATCGGCTCCAGGTCGACATCCAGGGAGGGGATCCCGTAGATGATTTTCAGTTCAAAGAGCTGCTGCCGTTTGTAAGCCCGCTCCAGGTCAGGGGTGATCTCTTTGCCCACGATATCCTTGACCACCAGAGCCAGGGCCTTGCTGTTGCCCTCTCGATCCGCTTTGAGGGCGTTTTGGATGTCCTGGATCTGCTTATCGTCGGCAAAGCCCAGCTCCTTTAACTTGCGGCCAAAGGGGGTAATGCTGACGTTGGCGATGGCCAGAGCTTTGCTGGCAGCGCCGGCGCGGCGCGAGGTAAAGGGAGGGGAAGGAAGATCGCTCATGCTGGCGGGTCACCCACAATGCCTCTATTTCACTGCACTTGGCTGCTAAGGGTCAACGGTAAAGATACATAAGTCTGGACTTCCCAGAGGCCGCCAACCCTGGGCTTACTATGCCCCAACTCGGCTCAAATCTCGCATTCACATCCATCTCGTCCCCTAAGCCTCGCAGACCAACGCTTGCGACCGCTGGGTTAGGTAAAGGTTTTCGCTGTAATCGACAGGGCAGTCGATGAGGGTGGGCACCGGCTGCTCGAGGGCCTGCTTCAGGATGGGGATCAGCTCGGCAGCCTTTTCGACACGGTAGCCCTTGAGGCCCATGCTCTCCGCCAGCTTAACGAAGTCTGGATTGCCGAACTTGACGAAAGCAGCCTCGCCATACTGGTTGTGTTGCTTCCACTCGATCAGCCCATAGCCGCCATCGTTGAAGATGAGGGTGACAAAGGGAGTGCCCACCCTGAGGGCAGTTTCCAGCTCTTGGCAGTTCATCATGAACCCTCCATCTCCGGTTACGGCCACGATGCGCCGGTCGGGATGCACCAATTTGGCGGCCAAGGCCCCCGGAATGGCGATGCCCATGGCGGCAAAGCCGTTGGAGATGAGACAGGTGTTGGGTTTGTCACAGTGGTAGAGGCGGGCCATCCACATCTTGTGGGCGCCGACATCGGAGATGACGATGTCTTCGGGTTCCAGGACTTGGCGCAGGTCGTAGATCAGCTTTTGGGGCTTGATCGGGTAGCTCTGATCCTGGGCATAGCAGGTGTACTCGCGGACGATGTTCTGCCGCAGGCTGATGCCATAGGGATCCGGCTTGCCCGTGCGATCGCAGCGGCGCAGGATCTCCATCAGGGAGTCGGAAATGTCTCCCACCACCTCTACTTTCGGGATGTAGCTGCTGTCGATTTCAGCCGGCAGGGCGGCGATGTGAACGATGGGGATGGTGCCGTCGGGATTCCATTTCTTGGGGGAGTACTCGATGAGGTCGTAGCCGACGGCGATCAACAGATCGGTTCGGTCGAAACCACAACTGACCAGATCCCGCTGCTGTAGGCCAACGGCCCACAAGGACAAGGGGTGGGTGTAGGGGATCACTCCTTTGCCCATGAAGGTGTTGACCACGGGGATGTTCAAGCGGGTGGCAAATTCCGTGAGGGCGCTGCTGGCTTGGGCGCGAATGGCCCCATTGCCGGCCAAAATCAAGGGGTTGCGGGCGCGGGAGATCAGGGACGCCGCTTCGTTCAGGCTTTGATAGGAGGCGTAGGTTTTGTCCAGGCGATCTCTCCTCAAGGGAGTGCCGCTGGCTTCCATGGCGGCGATGTTTTCCGGCAAGTCGATGTGGACGGCCCCGGGCTTCTCGGTTTGGGCCAATTTGAAAGCCTTGCGCACGATCTCCGGGGTGATGCTGGGGCGCACGATCTGGGCATTCCACTTGGTGACGGGGGCAAACATGGCCACCAAATCCAGGTATTGATGGGATTCGATGTGCATGCGGTCGGTGCCGACTTGGCCGGTGATGGCCACTAGGGGTGCTCCATCCAGGTTGGCATCGGCAACTCCGGTCATCAGGTTGGTGGCGCCCGGCCCCAAGGTGGAGAGACACACCCCCGCTCTGCCCGTCAGCCGGCCATAGACATCGGCCATGAAGGCGGCCCCCTGTTCGTGGCGGGTGGTGATAAAGCGAATTGAGGAGCGGCGCAGGGCTTGCAGGACTTCCAGGTTTTCTTCGCCAGGAACGCCGAAGATGTACTGCACCCCCTCATTTTCCAGGCAGCGAACCAGCAGCTCGGCGGTATTCATGTGGCAAGGGTATGGAGAACGGTGGATCTGGATCCCACCATAGACGGCGGACGGGGCAAGGGATAACTTGTTTTCTGGGCTTGGGGACGGGGGCAGGCTGGGCTGGGAACCAAGCTAAGCTCAAAGGGGCGGCCCAGGCCCAATTGCCCCTCCAAGCTTCCTCTTCTGGAGATGCCCATGCGGCTCTACGTCGAACCTTTCACCGTTCACAAGCGCTACGCCTTGACCATCAGCCGAGGTACCCACAGCGAGACAACCCTGGCTTGGGTGCGAATTGAGGAGGAGGGAGTTGAAGGGTGGGGAGAGGCTTGCCCTTTTTCGGTGAGCGACGACTACCACCAGTCTCTGGACGACATCCTGATGGGCTTGGACGTGGCCAAAGGGATCCTGCGCCGCCATTCCCCCTGGGAGCGACAGCCAATCGAGGCAGAACTGCTGCGGGCCGGGATCCCTTCGGCAGCGCGGGCAGCGGTGGATATGGCCCTGCACGATTGGATGGGCAAACGGCTAGGGAGGCCCCTGTGGCAGTTGTGGGGGCTGGATCGCTCCCGCATTCCGCCCACGACGATGACGATCGGCATCTCCACCCCGCAGGCGGCCCGCCAGCGCGCCTTGGCCTGGATGGAACAGACCCAAGCGCGGGCCTTTAAGATCAAGCTGGGCAGCGGCTCAGGACTGATGGCGGATCAGAACATGCTGATTGCTGTACAAGAGGTGATCCCGCTGGGATCCCTGATTACGGTAGATGCCAACGGCGCTTGGACGGTGGAGCAAACCCTGAGCATGAGCAACTGGCTGGCGGGGCAAGGGGTGAGCTACCTGGAGCAGCCTTTGGAGAGGGGGCAGGAAGCGAAGCTGATCACCCTCTGGCACGAGTCGAAGCTGCCCATTTTTGTGGATGAGAGCTGTATGGACAGCCGCGATATCCCCCCTCTGGTGGATCGCGTCCACGGGATCAACATTAAGCTGATGAAGTGCGGAGGCCTCAGCGAAGCCTGGCGCATGATCCACACCGCCAAAGCCCACGGCCTACAGGTGATGTTGGGCTGCTACAGCAACACAGCCCTGGGGAATACGGCGGCGGCCCACTTGGCTCCCCTGGTGGATTACCTGGACTTGGATAGCCACCTCAACCTCATCGACGATCCCTTTGCCGGGGCCATCCTGCAGGACGGCTGCCTGCTCCCCACCGACCGACCGGGTTTGGGGGTAGAGCTGCGGGAGGAATAATGGGAAGGCCGGAATCCCTGTCCAGCGAAAGTCGCGTGGCCATCCTGCTCCACGGGGGGTTGCTGGGGGAGCATGGGAAAACGGGGCTGGGGCTGCTGCGCTACGGCTCTTTCCCGGTGGTGGCGGTGATCGACCGGGAGCAGGCGGGGGGATCCCTGGCCCATCTGACCGGAATTGCCAAAGACATCCCCATCGTGGCCTCGGTGGAGGAGGCGCTGGCCCACCGGCCTGAAGTTCTGGTGATTGGGATCGCCCCTTCAGGGGGGCAGTTGCCGCCAGCATGGCGGGAGGAGTTGGGCCTGGCCCTGCGAGCTGGCCTGTCTCTGGTGAATGGGCTGCACACGCCTTTGGCCGAGGATCCCCAGTTTCGGCAGTGGTTGCAGCCGGGGGCCTGGATCTGGGATATTCGCCGCGAGCCCCCCAACCTGTCGGTGGGGAAAGCCCTGGCCCGCACCTTGCCCTGTAAACGGGTGTTGACGGTGGGCACCGACATGAGCGTGGGCAAAATGTCCACCAGCTTGGAGCTGCACCGGGCCAGCCTGAGACGGGGCCTGCGCTCCCGCTTTTTGGCCACCGGGCAAACTGGGATCCTGATCGGCGGCGAGGGGATCCCTTTGGATGCGGTGCGGGTGGACTATGCCAGTGGGGCGGTGGAGCAACTGATCTTACGCTATGGCTCTGACCACGACATTCTGCATCTGGAAGGCCAGGGATCCCTGCTCAACCCCGCCTCTACGGCCACCTTGCCTCTGTTGCGTGGATCCCAGCCCACCCACCTTATCCTGGTACACCGCGCCGGCCAGACCCACATCAAGGGGATAGACTACGTGCCCATCCCGCCCTTACCCAAGGTGATCGAGCTGTATGAACAGGTGGCGGCAGCTGCCGGGGCCTTTGCCCCCGCGCCCGTGGTGGGGATTGCCCTCAATACCTTCGGCTGGGAGGAAGAAGCGGCCCTGGAGCAGATCCGCCGGGTGGAAGCCGAGACCGGACGGCCCTGTACGGATGTGGTGCGTTTTGGGGCAGATCCCTTGTTGGAGGCAATTTTGGCGGCAGGATAACTCAGCTTGCAGACAGCGGATCCACTCCCATTGTCCATCTGGGAAAAACTCATCATCTTCAACAGGTGAGCGATTCAGATGGTTCCCGGTGCCGTTGTCTTCTCTGAGATGCGATCTCCTCAGCTAGAAATCGCAGGAGCCCCGCACTGTACCCGTAGGGTCAGTGCCGGGAGGAATGCGCTTTGATGAAGTACAATGGACTTATGAGCCAAGTCCTGACCATATCCTGCAAGCTCAAGGTGTCCCAGTCGCAAGCCGCTAAATTGGACGCGACGATGGATGCCTTTGTGCAGGCACTGAACTGGGTCAACCAGAACACGCCGGAGAAGATCGTCAATGCGGTCAAACTGCAATCCCTTTGCTACTACGAGATTCGCGCCCGATTCGGCTTGTCCAGTAACTTGGCCCAACAGGTCTGCAGACGGCTGGCCGGCGCCCGCAAAGTGGCGAGACAGCGCAACCGTCCAGTTAAAGAGTTCAAGCGTAGGTTCGTTACCTACGACGCACGCATCTTCTCGTTCCGTCAAAAAGACTGGACGGTGTCGCTGACCACGGTGGAAGGGAGAGAACGCTTTGAACTGGCCATTGGCAACTACCAGCGTGGGATGCTGGCTGGTTCCAACCCCAAATCTGCCACCCTGGTCAAGCGCAAAGATGGCTCCTACTACATCCAGATTTGCGTAGAGGGAAAGCCACCCAAGCAACAAGATACCGACAAGGTGATCGGGGTGGACTTGGGAAGGACAGATATTAGAGGGGGACAACTGGAATGGACAGCAGTTGAACAGAGTCCGAGACCACTACTCCCGGTTGAGGGCGGTACTCCAACGCAAAGCCAGTAAGGGCACACGCAGTTCGCGGCGCAGATGCAGAGAACTGTTGCAACGGCTGTCTGGCAAGGAAAGACGCTTTCAAGTGTGGGTCAATCATCGCATCTCCAAAGCTATTGTCTCTAGGGCAAAGGCGACAAACAGCGCTATTGCTCTGGAAGACTTGACAGGGATTCGGGAAAGGGTCAATCAACAGCCACGCAGCAAAGCTGAACGGCGCAGGGCCAACAGTTGGGCGTTTTATCAACTCCGTCAATTTTTGGAGTACAAGGCTCTGCGTGCGGGGGTTGCTCTGATTCTTGTTCCGCCTGCCTACACGTCGCAGACCTGCCACCGGTGTTTGCACATCCATCCCGATCCTACGCAATCCTACCGCAGTGGCAAGTCGTTCAAGTGTGGGCACTGTGGATGGGAAGGAGATGCGGATTTGAATGGTGCGAATGTGATTGCGCTTTTGGGGGCTGCTGTAAACCAGCCTAGAGGTTCGTGGTTGGCTTGCCAACTGCAGGGCTACCGAAAGCCCGCCCTGTACTGCGAAGCAGTCAGGGTCGGGTAGTTTACCCAGGTATTCTCGATCCAAGTCGCTCCCATTGGCCGGGGGCCAGGAACTGGGCTTGCTCCGTGTTCAGAGAAGAGGCCTTCAATCTTCGGAAAGTAAGCCGATGGGTACACCTGCACAGCCAAGATGGGATCTTAGATTCACAGTCTTCCCCAGAACTCCAGATGACAACTCCCCCCGAAAAGCCTGATCCCAAAATGAAATCGGGATCCCTGCGATCCGGGCTGAACATTGCCCTGTTCCTATTCTTGGTGGTGCTGGTTTCCTACTTGGGTCTTAACTTCGTGCTGGCCTTGGTGGACAAGCTCAGGTGACCACTCCGTAAACCGATCCCCCGGCGTCACCCCGTTGCTGCTGGCCCGGATTTGCCAATGGCCCTTTGTCGCCAAGGGCAGGAAAGATACACTGGATTTACAGGACTTAACACCTTCTCTCAGTTGCCCCCTTGCCACCATGAGCCCCCTCTTTTGGTTGAGGCTGCCCTCTTTCTCCTGGCCTTCGCCGGGATCCCTTAAGCTTTATTCCAGATCCTACTCTGGATCTCAACCAGGGCCGACCCTAGCCCGCCGGGATCCTTCCTGGAAGCGTTGGCTGCGCTATCTTTATCTGCGCCTGTTGCGGCTGCAATCGTCGCCAAGAGAAATTGCCCGTGGCTTGGCGGTAGGGGTTTTTGCCGGCTGTTTCCCCATCTTCGGCTTTCAAACGTTGGCCGCTCTGGTGTTGGCTGTTCCGTTTCGGGGCAATAAGCTGGCGGCGGCGGCAGGAACCTGGGTGAGTAATCCCTTCACCTATGTGCCCATCTATGCATTCAACTACCAGGTGGGAGAATGGCTACTGGGATCCCCTTCCACAGAGCTGGTGGCGGCCACCTGGCAAAACTGGATGCAGTGGGGCTTGGAGATGTCGGGCACGCTGTTTGTCGGCTGTGCGTTTGTCGGTTTTTGGGGATCCCTTGTCAGCTATTTTCTGGGGCTGTGGTTGGTGCAGCGGATTCGTCGGCGGCAGAAAATGGCCGGCAGGGGTCTGTGAATGGGCGCAAGGCGATTCAGAATCCCAACTGAGAACCCAATCCTGGACAGTCTGCAGGTGCAGAGATCCATCCGTTTTCACAGAGCTTTTCACAGATAAGGTCTCATGATGGAAGACATGCGAGCGTTGTTGACAGACCTCAGCCGTCGCTCCCAGCGATGGGGGGAGCAGTTGGGATCCGCTTTGCAGACGGGTATGAACCAGCTCACGCAAGCCCCTCAGCCCATTGTGTTGCTCTCTTCACGGGAACTGGAGAAAATGCGGCGGGCTTGTCGCCTGGCAGCAGATCTGCTCAAGCACTTGGAGCCGATGGTGCGGCCAGGGGTCACCACCCAAGAGCTCAACGACGAGGCCGAGCGATGGACGCGGGCGCATGGGGCCAAAAGTGCCCCTTTGGGCTACCATGGCTTTCCCAAGTCCATCTGCACCAGCGTCAACCACGTGGTCTGCCACGGCATTCCCAGCCCCAAGCAGATCCTGCGAGAAGGCGACATCATCAACATCGATGTCACCCCGGTTTTGGATGGCTACCACGGCGATACCTCCAAAACCTTCTTTGTCGGACAGCCTTCTGAGCGGGCGCGGCGCCTGGTGGAGGTGACCGAAGAATGTCTGCGGCGGGGCATTGCTGCTGTAAAGCCGGGGGGGAGAGTCGGCGACATTGGCGCTGCCATTCAAGAATACGCCGAGGCCCAGGGCTACAGCGTAGTGCGGGATTTTGTCGGGCATGGGGTGGGACGGCAATTCCACACGGCCCCCCAGATCCCCCACTACGGCGAGCGAGGAAAAGGGGAGAAACTCCGCCCCGGCATGGTGTTCACCATCGAGCCGATGATCAACGAGGGCACCTGGGAGGTGAAGGTGCTCTCCGACGGGTGGACGGCGGTCACTTTGGATGGCAAGCTCTCGGCGCAATTTGAACATACAGTCGCCGTTACCGAAACCGGTGTAGAAATTTTAACCCTGCCTTCCCAAAGCCCTTGAGCCATCATGAACAGCGCCCCCGCTCTCCGCCTGCGCCTCTCCTCCGAGAACCTGCTGCTGCTGCTGGCGGCGGCAGTGGGGTTGGCCACGGGGCTGTTGGTGGTTGGATTTCGCTACTTGATTGGCTGGTGGCGCTATCTGCTGCAGGACACCCTCGTCGATGGCCTCGGCAGGGCTGCAGAACACTATGGCCTGTGGCTGCTGGGATCTTGGGCACTGGCTCTGGCGCCGGTGCTGGGGGGCCTGCTGATCGGCGCTTTGGGGGCAGTTGTGCCCTTTCCCAACTTGAGCCTCTCCAGCTTGGTGAGTCCTGCTCGTCCTTTGGCACTTCAGCCCTGGTGGATCCCGCTCAAGCTCCTGGCGGCTGCCATCTCGTTGGGTGCGGGAGCTTCCCTTGGCCCTGAGGCCCCCAGTGTGGAAAGTGGCGCTTTGCTGGGATCCCTGCTGGGGCAAAACCTACGCCTCTCGCGGGAGCGGGTGCAACTGTTGATGGCTGCCGGAGCAGCGGCTGGCCTGGCGGCAGGGTTTAACGCGCCCATTGCCGGGGTGTTTTTGGCGCTGGAGCTGGCTTTGGCCCGCACCTTCACCACTTCTGCTGTCAGTGTGGTGGTGTTGGCGGCGGTGGTCTCCGCCTTGATCGCCCAGGTGGGGTTGGGGGCACAACCCGCTTTTCTTTTGCCCACCATCACCCAGCCGGCTTTTGTCTTGCCGGACTACGAGATCCACAGCTTGCTGGAGGTACCTCTGTATCTCGGCTTGGGCTTTTTGGCCAGCCTGGTTTCTATGGCCTTCAGCTACACCCTGGAGTGGGGCAAGCACCTGTTCAACAGTGGCCCCCTGGCGGCCTGGCCAGCTTGGAGCAAGCCCATTTTGGGGGGCGGGATCCTGGGCTGCGCAGGTTTGGGGATCCCATTGGCGTTGGGGGTGGGCTATGAAACCATTGAGTCGATTCTGCAGGCCGTTCCCTTTTCTCTTGGCCATCTGGGCCTGCTCCTATTGGGCAAGCTGTTGCTGAGCGCTTTGAGCCTGGGCAGCGGCTTTGTGGGGGGAACCTTTGCCCCGGCTTTGTTCATGGGGGCAGTGCTGGGGGCAGGCTACGGTCAGGTGCTATCTCAAGCTTTGCCCTTGATTGCCTTGTCTCCCCCTGCTGCCTACGCCATGGTGGGCATGGCGGCGGTGTTGGCGGCCAGCGTGCGGGCTCCGCTAACGGCCATCTTGCTGCTGTTTGAGATGACGCGGGACTATCACATTGCGCTGCCGGTGATGGCGGCAGTGGGTTTGAGCATCTGGCTGACGGAGCAGTTGCATTCGCCGGCCATCTACCCTTCCGCCCGTCGCTATCGCCACGCAACGCTTGACGGAGTCCTTGGGCAGGAGCCTAGAGAGCTGACGGTGCAAGAGGTGATGGTGCCCCCATCTCTTTTGCTTCGGCAAGACACACCGCTGCGAGAAGCTCTGGAGAGTTTGCTGCAGCAAAAGTGCCATAGCGCGTTGGTGGTGGACGGACAGGAGCGGCTGCGGGGCATTCTCACCCTGGAAGATCTGGAGCGGGCCTTGGCCCATAAGGAGGCGGCGGAGTTGGCGGAGCTAACCGTACAGGAGGTCAGCCAATCTCCGGTTCTCACCACCTTCCCCGATGAGGCGGTAGCGGTGGCAGCTGAGCCGATGTACGAATACGATTTGCGCCAATTGCCAGTGGTCTCGCGGGAAGACCCGGAGCAGATCGTCGGCCTGTTGGATCGAGAGCGGGTGCTGCTCTCCCAAGAGATTCAATCGGTGCGGCAAGCCCTGGAGTTGGAAGTTCCCCCAGCAGAGAGAGACGCCGGCAGGAACGGACAAGAGGGGATCCCAGATGCTTCTACTGCGCCCGCAGAATAGAGCCCTGCTGTCGGGATCAACGCTGCCGCCCAGAGGGGCAGGTGGGACGCAGCGGGCAGCGGCCACATTCGGGCATGCGGGCCTTGCAGATGCGCTTGCCCAACCGGATGAAGTTGACATGCAGGGAATAGGCTTTGCCCCTGGGGATCTGGGGGGAAAGCTGAGCAAAAGTGTCGTTGGGATGTTTGGCCCGCACCAGGCCCAGACGGTTGGCCACCCGATGCACATGGGTATCCACCGGGCAGAGATCCCGACCCAGCCCGAACAACAACACACAGGTGGCGGTCTTCAGCCCTACCCCTTTCAGGGAGAGCAAAAAATCGAGGGCGCCGGCGTCGTCCAGGTCGCGCAGAAAGTCGAGGCTCAGGGATCCCTGTCGTTCTTGAATGGCAGCCAGGATCTCCTGAATTCGGACTGCCTTGAGGTGGGCTAAGCCGCCGGGGCGAATCACCTGAACCAGATCTGCCGGATCGGCGGCCAAGACCGCTTCCCAAGAGGGAAAGGCGGCTTTGAGGGCGCGGAAGGCACGGCTGCTGTTGGCATCGGTGGTGTTCTGGGAAAGGATCGTGCCCACCAACTCGTCCAGGAGATCCGGGCGGGGGGAAAGCCCATCGGGAGCCCGCTGGGGGATCCCGAAGCACTGTTCTAGCCGCATCAACAGCGATTCCATCCTGTCGGCGGGCGGGAGTTCTGCCAGCAGGGTTGGGGACTCCGCCGCTTTGGCGGGCACAGGCGGGCGTTGGGAAAGGCTGTCCAATCTTGGCTGTACCACGGCTTAACGGGCAGAACTCTGGCGGATCTCCTGCAACAGGCGGGCAAGAACCTTGCTGGCATTGGGGGGAGCTGTGGCTTGCAAGTGGGCGGCCATTTGGGCAACCACCTGCGGCTGAGCCAACCAGGTCAACACCGTTTGCCGCAGCAAGTCCAAGTTCTCTTCGGATTCTCGCATGACCACCCCCCCACCGCGCCCCACAAAGGCCAGAGCATTCTGATACTGATGATCCTCAGCGGCAAAGGGATAGGGGATCAAAATGGCCGGGGTGGCGGTGGTCAGCAACTCCGCCAGGCTCATGGCTCCGGCGCGGCTAATGGCAAAGTTGGCCCGCTGCAACAAGGCAGCTACATCTCGACGGAAAGGAAAGGGCCGGTAGCGGGGATGGCTGGGGATCCTGGCTTCCGGATCTTGAGCTTCGCTGCCGCCGGTCAAATGCACAATCCAGGCCCCCGCCTCCAACCAAGCTTCGGCACAGGCGGCCACCATGCGGTTGAGGCCCCGCGCCCCCTGGCTACCCCCCATGACCACAATGAGGGGATCCCCGTCGGGAATGGGGAGGTCGGCAGGGAAAGGCTGGGGCGTGTAGAACTCGGCCCGCACCGGCGTACCCACCACTTGGGCAGCCACCCCTGGCAAATGCTCTGCCGTCTCTGCCATGCCCAGCGCCACCACCTGACAAAATCTCCCCAACCAACGGGTCACTTTGCCCGGGATCCGATTGGACTCGTGCAGCAACACCGGTACCCCCAGCGAGCGGGCGGCCAAAATGGTCGGAGCGGCAATGTACCCGCCGGTGGTCAGAACAACGTCAAACCGTCCCAACTTGAGGAGTTGGCGCACTTGCAGGGTGGCGCGGGCCAGTTGGGCCAAGGCTTGCAGCTTGCGGAGAGGGGATCCCTGCCAGCCGGACATGACAACCCGGTGCAAGGGATAGCGCTCCCGCACCAGCTTCCCTTCCATCCGATCCGGCACCCCCAGCCATTCGATCTGCCAGTCGGGCAACTGCTCGGCAATAGCCAAAGCCGGAAAAATGTGGCCACCAGTGCCACTGGCAGCAACCAGCAGCCGCGGGCGTGAAGCTGGATCCTTGGCGCGTATATCCACCCGTGTGCCGATTAGGGATCCCTGAGACCTTCAGGAGTTGTTGGAGCTGACATAGCGCAAGAGGGTGCCCCGTTGCCCCAGAATAAACCCTTGCTCAGGGCCGAAAAACTCAATGCTGTAGAAGTTGGCGGGGATGTTGCTGAGTTTCTTGGCCTGTTCCCAGGTTTTGCCACCATCAGGGCTGTGGATCAGGGTAGCGCCACCCCCCACCACCCACAGGTCGTGGTCGTTTTGATAGGCGGCATTGAGGTAGCCAAAGCTGAGGGCCCGCCCCGGACGCAGCGGCGACGACCACTGGCCGGAGGTGAAGTCATCGGTAAAGGCGATCTCCGCCCCTTGGTTCAATTTCCAAGCGCTGCCGTGGGGGCCAAAGCCCATGTTTTGAATGCGGCGGGAGCTTTCCCGCGGGTAGGGCTTCCAGGTGCGACTTTCAGGAGTGTACAGAAAGTAGAAGCTGCCCCGCGACGACACCGCCAGATATTCGCCTTCAGGGCCGCGGGCAATGTTTTTGATGGCCCCAATCGGCTCATCCACTTGGGCATGCCAGGTCTGACCGCCATCTTCGGTGCGGTAGATGGCCCCCACATTGGTCACCATTTCGGCGGCGCCAGGGCCCAGAGCCTGGATCAAGAGCGGCTCCCCTGGCAGTTGGTTGTTGAGGCGGATGGAAGTCCAGTCGGATCCCTCGTTCAGGGTGTGGAGGAGGATCTTCGGCTGCCCGGCCACCCAGCCTTCTGCCCCAGCAAAGCTAATGGAGGCCAGGTAGGCTTCCGGCTCCAGACCCGGCAGCTCCCGCACCTGCCAGTGCAGACCCCCATCGCGGGATTCCAGCAGCGTCGCCTTGTCTCCCACCAACCAGCCATGGGAAGGGGTGGTGCCGGTGAAGGCAATGTCCAGCAGAATGTTCTGGGTGGGCACTTCCACCTGCTCCCAGGGCACCACCCGCATGTTGGGCATCCCCGCCGCCATCAGCAGCACCGAGACAGCAACCAGCAGCACCAGCCTCAGGGGTTTGAACATCTTGACCCTCACTCGACGAAATAAAAACTCATCAAAAATAAAAATCCCAGCGCCAATCCCAAAAAGATCAGCAGGTTCTTTTGGGCAGGGGTCATCACATTCACCCCCAGGCCATAGCGCAGGTTCTCTTGAAAACCCGAAGGCTTGCCTTTGGCACCCACTGCTTGGAACAAGCGCTTGTCGGCTCGGCACACCGGACATTTCCAATCGGCTGGCAATTCCTCAAACGGCACGCCCGCCGGGATCCGATTGAGCTGATCCCCCTTAGCCGGTTCGTAAACATAGCCACAAGAACGACATTCGTAACGCTGCATCCGCAGGGGATCGCTGAGCTGCGCATCGGTTTCATCTTCCGGCAACTCAATGAGCCTCGGTGTCTGGGGAGAACGGGGTTGAACACCGGGATCCGGTTGCGAGCCATTCATGGTCAGGGATCCATCTGCATCGTCGATCCTATTATGAGAGGAATTGTTACAAAAATCTACTCAGGGGGATCCCGCGCCAGCTCAGAGTGATGGGCAGATTCCGCTGCTCTTGGAGAGGCTGATCTGGTGGACACAGGGATCCACCTGGGGGATCCTATGTTATGTTTTGGCTATCTTGCCCTCAGTGTTGTGCAAGCGGGTGCCTTTCATGACCACGCCCCCTCGCCGACCGGCCCTCAATCACGTGCTGATCGTCAAGGATCGTCATGGGCCAAAAGCCTACTGGTTGACGGCTGAGCTCTACTCCTTAGGCCGGGATCCACGCAACAGCATTCGCATCGACTCCCAGTACGCCTCTCGCTACCACGCCATTTTGGTCAAAACAGAATCCCCCTCTTCTCCCGATGGGTTCACTTACCAAATCATCGACGGAGACATTCAGGGCACCCCCAGCACCAACGGCCTTTACGTGGGCGGGCAACGGGTGGAATTTCGGGATCTGGAGGACGGGGACGAAATTCAGTTTGGCAACGATGCCACCGCTACCTACTCGCTGCAGAACAAAGATCTGGATGAAATTCTGGCTACCTTTGAAAACACCCAGCTCGTTGGGCTGTAGGAAGCTGCCTTCCCTGTTGGGTCTTGGCCTGTCCCGTCTGCATGCTGGTTGAAGGGTTAACCGGCGCTTGGAGAGGGGATCCCGTCGCCGTATTTCTGGGATCGCTTGCTGGTAAACTGTGTCATACGAAAAAACAAAGCTGGGATCCCTGCTGTTTTATTGGGCTTTCTGCTTGCGGGATCCCTTCCTTCTGCTGTCTTTAAGGGAGGATCTCATCTTGCGCCCCATCCTCATCGCCGGCAACTGGAAAATGCACAAGACTCAGGCTGAGGCTCGCGAGTTTCTGCGAGAGTTGGGCCTGGCTTTACGGTCATCGCCGTCAGGGTCAGCATCCCAGCGGCAGATCATCCTATGTGTGCCCTTTACAGACCTGGCGGTGGTGGCAGAGCAAAGCCGCGGATCCGACATAGCCGTGGGGGCACAAAATCTGCATTGGGAGGATCAGGGGGCCTTTACCGGGGAAATTTCCGGCCCCATGCTGGCGGAATTGGGGGTGCGCTACGTCATCGTCGGCCACAGCGAACGGCGGCAGTACTTCGGCGAGACGGACGAAACCGTTAATTGGCGTTTGGCAGCCGCCCAGCGGCACGGCCTTACCCCCATCCTCTGTGTGGGAGAAAGCCAGCAGCAGCGGGAGCAAGGCTTGACCGAGTCTTGGATTGTGGGGCAATTGGATCGCGCCTTGCAAGGGATCGATCTGGAGAACTTGGTGATTGCCTATGAGCCCATTTGGGCCATCGGCACCGGCCAGACTTGTGCAGCTCAAGAGGCCAACCGGGTCATCGGCTTGATCCGGCAACACTTGGGCAATGCCCAACTGCCCATTTTGTATGGCGGCTCGGTGAAGGCCGGCAACATCGATGAGCTGATGGCCCAGCCTGAGATCGACGGCGTGTTGGTGGGAGGGGCCAGCCTAGACCCCCAAGAGTTTGCCCGCATCGTCAACTTTCAGGCCCTAGCTCCCGCCTAGGCCGCTAGCGGGATTGTCCCCACAGCAGGGCTACCGGGAAGGATTTCAAGACAACGCCCACCGGCAAGGTTTCGCCGGCAGGGATCCTTTCCTGGGTTAGCCCATTCACCCAGTCCAGCCGCTTCCAGCGCGGCAGATGAATTTCGGTATCTGCCCAAACGGATTCTCCCAGAGGATCTTGGGTTTCGTCGATCAACTTTGTTAAAAAACGCGGCACCGCCGTGAGCAATACCTGCTTACTGTGCTGACGGGCAAAAGCCACAACATGGTCAGCATGGGATCCGCTGATTTGCAGAGGAATGTAGCTGCCCTCGAGAAACAATTGGGGCTGTTCCTGGCGGGCCTTGAGCACGTGGTAAATCAGAAACAGCTTAATGCGTCCGTCGCTGCGGTGCAGGAGCAAATCCGCGATGAGTTGGAGAGGATCCTGTTTAACCCGCCGTTGAATTTCTTCTAGATAGGCGAGGCGACGGGAAAAATCCACAGGCCGACGATTGTCGGGATCCACCATGCTCAAATCCCACAGTTCCGTGCCTTGGTAAATATCCGGGATCCCAGGGCTGGTCAGTTTGATCAGCGTCTGTGAGAGAGAATTAAAAATGCCAAAGTGAGCAACTTTCCGTTGGAAAGGCAAAAAGGACTCCAAAAAGGGGTTAGGACCTTGAAGGATCCGTTCGATAAAGGCGGTAGTGGCTTCTTCGTACTCGGTATCGGGGCGAAGCCAAGCGGTGTGGACCTTAGCTTCCCGCACTGCTTTGATGGCATAATCTTTGACCCGCTGTACAAACTGGGGCACCTCTTCCGGTTGGAAGGGATAAGAGCCGAGCAATGTCTGGTAGAGCAAATACTCGTCATTGCGATCCGGCAGTTCCGAGCGCTTAGCTTGTTTGCTGCGGACTTTGTAGCCGAGGTTCAGCTCATGCCAAAGATTGATGTGCTTTTCCCACTCGGCGGGGATTTCAGAAAGCACATTCAGCCGGGCCCGCACATCTTCGCCACGCTTGGTGTCGTGGGTAGCAGAAGCATTCATGGACAGAGGCCACCGAGCTGCCCGCTCTTGATTAAAGCGGTGAAACTCTTGCACCGAAAGGCCAAAGCGACAGGGATCCCCGCCGACTTCATTGAGAGATAAAAGGCGGTTGTACACATAAAAAGCAGTATCTTCCACCCCTTTGGCCATGAGAGGGCCAGCCAACTGCTGCAAGCGCATGGCAAAATAGATCTGCTCATGTTTCTCTTGGTCTGATAAATTGTCCAGAGACTCCAGGCAGAGAAAGCGCTGAATAAAATTCAGCTCATTCACCAAAACGGGCAGGTTCTCCTTGGCCTTCTCCACGGCTTGACGAACCACCTGTTGACCTTCTGGACTGAGGATCCCTTCGTGGATATAGACGCGGTAGACCGGAAAGCACACCAAAACTTCTACCAAAGCTCGACGTAAGCTGTAGAGGGTAAAGTCATTGGCATAGCGATGGTGGCTGGTGATCTGCTTGAGCAAAAAAGCAAGATTATCCATATCCCCTGACAGGTTGCGCTCGATGATCAAGCGTTTTTTATCTTCGATAACCTGCTCTGGGGCATATCGCAGATTTGTGAAGTTTTGATAGAGAGAGTCAAAAGCCTCCGCATTTTCTTCTTGACAAAAGATGCCGTTGAGCTTAGCCAAAAAATCGTAACCCGTTGTGCCCTGAACCGGCCAGCTTTGGGGCAGACTTTCATTGGCCTCTAGTATTTTCTCTACCACGATGTAAAGATTTGGGCAGCGTTCCCGCAGGCGATGGAGATACTCTTCGGGATTGAACAAGCCATCGATATGATCGATGCGCAAACCATTAAATCGTCCCTGTTCTGCAAGCTTAAAGATAAGCTGATGGGTTTTGCGAAACACTTCGCGATCTTCTACCCGCAGCGAGATCAGCTCGTTAATGGTAAAGAAACGACGATAATTGATCTCCTCAGCACCCACCTTCCAGAAGGAAAGGCGGAAATGTTGCCGCGCCAGAAGACTATCCAGCAGGTCAAAGCTCGACGGATCCCCTGGCTTGCCGTTAAAAATGGCAATGTTCTCGTCAAAAAAGCTCTGGATAGGTTGGCTAGAAGTGTAGAGTTCCCACAACGAATGCTTGGCAAAGCTAATTTGATCGGTGCGCTCCAGGAGATCTTCCTTGCTGGGAATGAATTTCAGGCTGAAGAGGATCCCGAGCAACTTGACGTAGTCGGGGTGGCTGCGTCCCAATTTTCGCCGCAGCTTGCTCAGGTTGTAGGTAAAAACATCCGCATAGGTGTCAATATTGAGGGGGAACCTCAAGTTGTAGTAGTTAATACTTAGGCCATCGGCATCATAACGAAGCTGGATTTGACCCGACTCCAAACATTTGTCGTAGAAATCTCCCAAGAAAGGGGCTAAGATTCTGCCTTTGATCCCCAGGTAAGAGTGATTCCAATTCACATCAAAGTAGTCAACAAAATCTGAGTTGGGGCCACTCTCCAGAACGTCCATAAGCATCTGGTTTTGGCCATCGTAGGCCATGTGATTGGGCACAATGTCCTGGAGCCAGCCTATTCCCTGCTGATTGAGGGCTTCCCACAAGAGCTCAAACTTTTCGCTTCCCCCCAATTCCTGATTAATTTGCCTGGGATCCACCACGTCGTAGCCGTGGGTGCTGCCTTTGCGGGCTTGGAAGATGGGAGAGGCATACAAGTCACTGATGCCCAGCAACTTCAGGTAGGGAACAATCTGTCGTGCTGCGTCGAAGTCAAACCCAGCATGAAACTGAATGCGATAGGTGGAAGTCGGGATCCGCATGATGACCTTAGAACAATGACAAAGAAGCCGAGCTTGCCAACGGCATAGGGTCAAGAGAACAGATGTATCTAGGGTAGCGGCTAAGATCAAGGAGTCCTGCAGGGGAGAGGCGAGGTTAGTGAACTTGTCAAGGCCACAGAGGAGCGCTTCACCCTCGGTAAGGGGGCCGGCAAGGATGGCGAGGTGGGCAGGGATCCTGCTCGTGGGTGGGCTGATGGGGAGTTGGCGGAGTGAGGCAACCTGGGCAGAAAGCGAGTTTCGGGTGGGGAGTGAGCTGGTTTTGACCCTGCGCACCCCCGATGCCCCCGCTCGCCTCCGTCTGCTGAAGCAACGGTTGGAAGAGATTTTGCTACAGGCCAGCAGCCCTCAGGTGCAGGTCAGTCTGGATATCCCCAGTCCCAATCCCTCGACGACCGGCAGCGGGGATCCCCCAGCTCAAGCCGCTCGGATTCTTTTGAACCAGCAACTGCTGTTGGAGGTAACTCCAGCCGATGCAGAGGCTCATGCTGCTCCCCAACCGGCAGATCTGGCAAGGATCTGGGCGGATCGCCTGCAAACGGTGTTCAACCAGGAATCCAGTCGGCAGCAACTGTTTTTGGGATTGGGGCTGCCCCCGCACTTGACCTGGCAAGGGCGACTCTATCGCCGCGCTGAGCGTGCTGCCGCCGATACTGGGCGCTTTGTTACCGATGGCACTCGCATTCAAGATCATGTGGTCTATTGGGAGATCCCCTCTGGAGAAAACCCGTTTGATTTTACTGACAAGCCGACCCTGCCGGATCCGCCGCCGGAGCGGCTATTTTTGTTGAATCGCCACCGCCAGTTTGTGCCCTACGAGTTGTAACCGAAGTCCTTTCTCCCTCTGTTGTCTATTGTCTATGTCGTCCATTCAACGAGAACCTCGCATTCTGCTGGGCCTGCGGGCCGACCAATTTCGTCATCCCGTGGATCTGCAAGCCACCCGCTCTCTGCAGCAAGTGCCGGGGCTGGGCCTGCTGATTCAAAATTGGCTTGGCTCAACAGCAGGACAGATATTTTATCTGGACAACATTGCTTCTAGTATCCAAATTAACGAGCATCAGTTGCCGGAAATTCATCAGCTTTTGGTGCAGGCCTGTCGCATCTTGGATCTGGAGGTGCCCCAGCTCTACGTGCGGCAGAACCCCACGCCCAATGCTTACACCTTTGCCATGCAGGGGAAAAAGCCCTTCATTGTCTTGCACAGCTCTCTGCTGGATCTGTTGGAGCCGCCGGAAATTCAGGCCGTGATCGCTCATGAGTTGGGCCACTTGAAGTGCAATCACGGGGTCTACTTGACGATGGCCAACATTCTCATGCTCTCCACCAGCTTGCTCCCCTTCGGGGGGTTGTTTTATCAGGCGTTGCAGGATCAACTGATGCACTGGCTGCGGTGTGCCGAGTTTACCTGTGACCGGGCGGCGCTGTTGGTAGCCCAAGATGCCAAGACGGTGATCTCGGTGTTGATGAAATTGTGTGGGGGATCCCCGCAATTGGCCTCCAAGCTGAACGTGGACGCCTTTTTGGAGCAGGCCCGTACTTACGACGAGCTGGACGGGGATCTGTGGCAGATGGAGCTGAAGCAGATGCAAACGGTGGGGCGCACCCATCCGCTGCCGGTGCTGCGGGCCAGAGAAATCGAGCGTTGGTTCCGCAGCAACACCTATCAGCAGATCCTGGAGCTCCAGGGATTGGGCTCCGCACCGCGGACGTCAACGGCTGCTTCGTAAACTACCCGACTCCGACCGCTAAAGCAGTACAGAGCGGGCTTTTAGTAGCCCTGCAGTTGGCAAGCCAACCACGAGCCTCTGGGGTGGTTTACAGCACCCCCAATCGACCGTTACCAGTGCCTTAAACAACCGTTTCTGGTGTCCGCAGTACAATTATAACCATGGAGGCGGACTTTCCTCTCGACACTGATCCTACCGGTACAGCACGGGGCTCCTGCGATTTCTAGCTGAGTGCTCAAGATGGATCCCTCTCATGTGCCCCTGGGTTTGCCGCTCATCTTGGGGGAGGTACTTTTCGACTGCTTCCCCACAGAGATTGTGCTGGGCGGAGCAGCTTTGAATGTGGCTTGGAACCTCAAGGGGCTGGGATCCGATCCCCTCTTGCTCAGTCGTGTTGGCCAAGACGAGGCCGCCAGAGAGCTGCTGGGGGCCTTGCGACGGCAGGGGCTGCGCCTGGAGGGTCTGCAGCAGGATTCTGTTCACCCCACCGGCAAGGTTCAAGTAACCCTGGATGAGCAAGGGATCCCCACCTTCGCCATCTTGCCCGACCAAGCCTACGACTACATCCAGTTGGATATCGGGGCTCTGCAAGCTCTCCAGCCCAGCCTGCTCTACCGGGGCAGCTTGGCAGCCCGCCGGGAGGCAGCCCATCGCCACTTTCAAGAGGGGATCCCCGCTTTGGGCTGTCCCGTGTTTCTGGATCTCAACCTGCGGGATCCCTGGTGGCATCCAGACGCCATCCAGGAGATGCTGCGCACCTGCACTTGGCTGAAGCTGAACCAGGCAGAGCTGGAACAAGTAGCCCAACTGGAAGGGATCCCTGCCGGAGACGTGCTGGAGCAAGGGCAGATCCTACAGGCTCATCTGAACCTGAAAGGTCTATTTCTGACCTTGGGAGCGGCAGGCGCGCTGCTGATCACCCCTACTCAGATCCATCGGGCCGACCCAGTGCCCGCGCCTCAGATGGTGGATACAGTGGGGGCGGGAGATGCGTTTAGCGCCGTAGCCATCCTGGGGCTGTTGCGGGGATGGCCGGAGGCGATTCTGGTGCAACGAGCCGTGCAATTTGCAGCGGCCATCTGCGGGATCCCGGGGGGAGCACCTGCGGATCCGGAGTTTTACCGGCCCTTCTGGCAGGCATGGGAGATCCAGGAGATCCAGAGGCCAAGGGTTCAATGAAACTGGCGCAGGTGAAACTGGGCGTAGCGACCCCCTTTGCCCAGCAATTCTCGGTGATTTCCCTGCTCCAGCAATTGCCCCTGCTCCAAGACGAAAATGCGGTGGGCGGTGCGCACTGTCGAGAGGCGGTGGGCAATCACAAAAACGGTGCAGCGTTGCATCAGCCGTTGCAGCGCTTCCTGCACCAACGCTTCTGACTCGTTGTCCAAAGCAGAGGTAGCCTCGTCCAGGATCAAGATCTTGGGGTTGAGGAGCACGGCGCGGGCAATGGCCAGCCGTTGCCGTTGTCCACCGGAGAGGGTGACCCCCCGTTCTCCCACGCGGGTGGCGTAGCCATCGGGCAAGCTCTCGATAAAGGTGTCAATGTTGGCCACCTGGGCCGCCTGGCGTACCGCTTCCAGGTCAAAATGCTCTTGTCCGTAGGCGATGTTGCTGGCAATGGTTCCCGAAAACAGGGTGATCTCCTGCGGCACAATGCCGATCTGCCGGCGCAGGCTCTTGAGGGTGACGGTGCGGATGTCGATGCCGTCGATGCGGATGCAGCCCTGCTGGGGATCGTAAAAGCGGGGAATCAGGCTCACCAGGGTGGATTTGCCGGCGCCGGAGGATCCCACCAAGGCCACAATCTCGCCGGGAGACACCTGAAAGCTGATCTGTTTGAGCACCGGCTGATCCGGTTTGTAGGCAAAGGAAACTTGGTCGAACTCCACCCAACCCTGAATGGGAGGCATGGGGCGGGCCCCGGGCAGCTCCCGGATTTGGGAGCGGGTGTTTAGCAGCTCGAAAATCCGCTCCACCGAAGCCTCACCCTGTTTCAGCTCGCTGTAGTTGTTGGTGATGTGAACAATAGGGTCGATCAACATCGCAACACCGGCGATAAAGCCGAGAAACTGGCTGCCGGTCAGGTTGCCCTGGCTAATTTGCCAGCCGCCCACCCAAAACACACCCAACACGCTCATGGCGTACAGAAAACCCACCACCGGGTCTTGAATGGCTCTCATCTGTTCGGTCTGAAACCGGGCCAGGCGGTTGCTTTCGGCAATGGCACTGAAGCGGCGAATTTCGTAGTCCTCAGCCGCAAAGGCGCGAGTGAGGCTGATCCCGGCAAACACCTCTGTCAAGAGGGCGGCCAAATCCGACATCTTCTCTTGGTTGAGGCGGGAGCGAAACAAAAGGCGATCCCCAAACCAACTGATCAAGGCTCCCATCAGGGGGGCTATCAGCAAGGTGGTCAAGGTGAGAATGCCGTTGAGATAGAACAGGTAGGCCACCACCGCCAAGATGGTGAGCACGCTGGGGATGAAGCGATGGAAAAACCGCTGCACCACCTCTCCCACCCGATCCAGATCCCCCGTAAGGCGATAGACCAGATCGCCGGTGCGGCTGCCGGAAAAATAATCCACATCCAGCGCCTGCAGGTGGGCATAGATCTGTTGGCGCAATTCCAAAACCATTTGCAAGGAGGCCCTCGCCATCAGGGTGTCTTGGCCATACTGAAAAGCGCCGCGCACCAAGAAAAACACCACCCCAATCAAGGCCAGCATCCGCAATTGCCCCAGATCCCCGGCACCGATGGAGCGGGCCACCCACTCGATCAAGTAGGCGAGGGCGGGCATGGTTAGCACAAAGCCAAGGGTACAGGTCAGCCCCAGCAACAACATCCACAGGTGGGGCCGGATAAAGGGAATGAGACGGCGATAGCTGCGACCTGGATGCACAAATCACAAACCAGAAGGGCCTCTGACCCAACCAGCTTACAGGATAGTGTTGCGGACTGCTGCCGGGATCCCTGAAACTGGCCGGTAGAGCTGAAAGCCGCTGCGACCCTTTTCTTTGACCTGGTAGAGGGCCAAGTCGGCATGGTGCAAAAGGGTAGATGCCTCCACTCCGTCTTGGGGGTAGAGGGCGACGCCAATGCTGCAGGTCACGGAAAGGGAATGGCCCTCGCAGGAGAAGGGAGTTTGAAAGGCATCGACAATCCGCTGAGCCAGACGCGCTGCCACTGTGGGGCTGCCAATTCGGGGCAGCAGTAGGGTGAACTCATCCCCTCCCCAGCGGGCGACGATATCTCCAGAGCGAACGCACTTGGTTAACCGTTCAGCTACCCCCTGCAACAGGGCATCGCCGACACCGTGGCCGAAGGTATCGTTGATGTCTTTGAAGTGATCCAAATCCACAAAGAAGAGGGCCAGAGATTCACTGTAGTATTGCTGCAGGGTCTGCTGCAGCCGCTCCCGAAAGGATTCGCGGTTCACCAAACCTGTCAGGGCATCATGATGAGCGCGAAACTCCATGTAGGCTAAGCTCTGCTTTTGGGCGGTGATGTCTTCGCAGATGCCTTCATAGCCGAGGATATTTCCGGCTTTATCTTTAACCAAACGGGCTTTTTCTCGGACCCAGATGATCGAGCCATCCCGCCGCCGCAGCCGGTACTCAAAGCCGCGTACGGATCCCTGTTCCTGCAATAGCCGCACAAATTCTTCCCACTGGCTGGGATCCACATAGAGCTGCCGCTTGCCCGCCTCTTTCGCTTCGCGCATCAATTCTTCGGGGGAGCTGTAGCCGCAGATCTGGGCCAGCATCGGGTTGACGGAGAGATACCGACCTGCCGCATCGGTGAAAAAAATGCCCTCTACCGCATTCTCGAAAAAATTGCGATAGCGCTCCTCAGCCTGGCGCAGCTCCTCTTCCACTTGCCGGCGCTCCGAGATCTCGAGGGCCAGAGACACCAAATCCGCCAGGGATCCGGCGAAGTTTTGCTCTTCTAAGGTCCAGTGGCGAGGGGAGCCAATGTGCTCGTGGCAGAGAACACCCACCATCCGTCCTTCCAGTCGAATGGGGGCATCCAGCATCGAGACCACTCCCATTGCTGTCAGGTAGGAATTGCCGAACTCGGCGGTGCGGGGATCCGCCACCACTTGGTCGGCAGCAATGGTGCGCTCTTGCTCCAGGGCTTGAAAATAACGGGGATAGTCTTTGGCCCAGATCTCCGCCCCTTGAGTATGGGATCCCTCGGGGTTGTCTGGGGTGATCTCGAATTGATTGATGCAGCGAATGCTGGAGCGCTCCGACGTGTAGAGCCAGACCCCCACCCGTGCCACCCCCAGGGTATGGGCGGCTGTAGTACAAATCTGTTGCAGAGCAGCTTGTAAGTCTCCTTGGCTGAGGGCTTTGTGCCGGGTGAGCTCCATCAGAGCCCGGTTGTGCTCCAACAGTTGCTTTTGGCTGCGCTGTAGCTGCCACTCCACTTGCTTGCGTGCTGTGATGTCCTGACAGGAGCCGACAATTCGGCTGATTGGCTTGTTCTCCTCAACTACTGGAGAAAGGGTAACGATTAGAACATGGGTCGACTCTGGGTCGGGAGCGGCAGAGGCCGTTAGGCTCAGCTCAAAGCTCACTTGCCGGCCATGGCTGAGGCAGTGTTCGGTGTGCAGTTGAATCTGCGCAGCCAGAGAAGGCGGTAGACAACTCTGGAGCTCTTCTCCCTCGATAGGTCGAGAGGAGAGAAAAAACATCCTGCAAAAAGCCGGGTTACCCACCAAAAACCGACAGCGCGGTTGAGGTGAGCCTCTTTCTGGCTCCGGGGGCAGACACTCAAGGACAAACAACCCATCGCTGACGCTCTCGAACATGGTGCGCAGCACAGCCCGTCCCCGAGCCTGTACCGGGCGCCCACGGTACATGACCTGGGGATTCCACAGATCGGCCCGCGTCAGCGCATCATAAACGCTGCCAGCCTGGTCTGGCCCAGCAGTCCCCCTTTCAACCATAGGCTAGAAGTACCCAGTAGATTCGGACAACGGGAAGGAGGAGTCGAAAGAGACGGCTCTGCAGTACGCCCTACCTTATTATAAACATTCATCTTATAAGCATTCACCCTACAGATATCTGCTCATTACAGATTGCTGAAGAAGCGTTTGTATCACTCAGTACAAAAGATCCCAGCGCTGGCACGAGCTTTCAGGTGTTCCGGCGGGGATATTCTTTGAAGCAACTCTTGCAGGTTAATCAAGAACTCTGTCCTGCCGGCGTGAGGAGACCTGCGCTGCCGTTTTCAAGGTCAAATCGCTTCTTGTTCCCCCCGTGCTCTGCCATACCCATGCATCGACATACTTAAGCAGAAACCATGCTTCTGCAATTGAAATCAATCTCATTAGCAAAAAACTCATCTAGGCCCGAAAAAGGGATCTCTGACAACCCAAGATGGCCACTCCTGCTTGCTTGGGATCCCCAATTTACCTAAGACAAGAGAGGAAGACTGATGGATACAACTCCACCGCTCAACTGAGTAGCAGCGTAACTCTATTGATATAGACTTGCAATATTATACCGGCCTGGCAGGGACTTTCTTTGATAAAGACTTGCATCAAGCTAGGGAGGTCTGGTAGAGTGCTTACCCAAATGGCAATTGCTAAAGATTTGCAGTTAAGTTCCCTCGGGAGAGCGGGTCGCGGAGTGGCAAGCATGGCATGGCAACAGGTTCAGGCGGGGGTGTGGTGTAGGCAGTTGGGGCAATTGGCGCCTCAGTGGTGGTTGGGCTGGAGTCTGGAGCAGGGCTTTCGGCTCTACCGCAAAGAAGTTTCCTCTGCTCTGCCTTCTCTCTCTGCTTTGAGGATTCGCTACCAAGAGCGAGATGGCTGGCTGGACGTGTTTCTGGGAGAAGCGGAGCAATGTAACCGACGACGGCGCAGCCTTTTGGATCCGGCAGCGCGGGTAGCCTTGCACTACATGCCGGAAGATTTAGCTCAGATTCAGTCCCTAAAGTGTCCTCACGAGCGCATTCCCCTCGAGCTTTGGCAGCGGCTAACCCAGCAGCCGGGTTGAGGACTGTTGAAGGTTAGAGGGCTATTTATTGTTTTTATTGTTTCAGATGGATCCAGTCCGCTGCGGCAACCGATCCTGCCTCTTCTCGCCTTTCCAGTTCTTCTGGAGAGCGGTAGCCTGTTTTTTTCTTCCTCTAGGCAGGCTTAAGCTGGAGAACGAAGAGTAGCGGCTGCAGCCATGACTGTTTCTAAGCACCAACCCAAGCAGCGCTCCCAGCAGCAGGTCGAGGGGCTGACTTCTCGCCGCCTTTTGAAGGGATCCATCATCGGAGCTGGGCAGGTGGGCATGGCCTGTGCCTACGCGATGGTGATCCAAAATACCCTGGATGAGCTGGTGATCCACGACATCGCCCGCAACAAGCTGGAAGGGGAAGTGATGGATCTGGTGCACGGGATCCCCTTTGTGGAGCCGACGCGGATACGGGCAGGGGAGCTGGCGGATTGTGCCGGATCAGACGTGGTGATTTTGACGGCAGGGGCTAAGCAGCGGCCTGGAGAAACCCGTTTGGATTTGGTGCAGCGCAACGTCGAGATCTTCAAAAGCTTGATCCCGGCCTTGATGGCCCATTGCCCTGACACACTCCTCTTGGTGGTGAGCAATCCCGTTGACATCATGACTTACGTTTCCCTGAAGTTGTCGGGGTTGCCGGCAGGGCAGGTAATTGGGTCGGGGACGGTTTTGGACACAGCCCGCTTTCGCTATCTTTTGGCGGAGCGCCTGGGGGTGGATCCGCGTAGCCTGCACGCCTACATCATCGGCGAACATGGGGATAGCGAGGTGGCCGCTTGGAGCAAGGTGAACATTGCCGGTACCCCGATTGGGGAACTCTCGCCGGACTGGGATCCCGCCTATTTGGGGGATATCTTCGAGCAGGTGCGCAACGCTGCCTACGAGATCATCCGTCGCAAAGGGGCCACCAGCTACGCCATTGGGTTGGGGGTGACGCAAATTGTCCAAGCCCTGCTGCGGGATCAACACCGCGTTTTGACGGTGAGCAGCCTCACCCAAGGGGAGTACGATCTGCCAGAGGTCTGTCTCAGCTTGCCCAGAGTGGTCGGGCGGCAGGGGGTGGAACGCACGCTGGCCATGTCCCTCACCGAGAGCGAGCGCAAGCAGCTGCACCGCTCGGCCCAGATCTTGCGGCAAGTCATCGACAGCATCCGGTGGTAGCCTAGATCTCCTGGACTTTTGTCGCTCCCCTCCAAGCTGGGGGATCCCTTGGTCAGTGGGCGAGGGCCGCAGCTGGCGGCAGGAGGTGGTCTATGGAAGCAGAGGTGCAACAGGGGCAGCAATCGCCTGAGGGCCAACTGGAGAAGCGCCCCCCTTCTCCGCCTTGGGCCGGGATCCCCTTACAGAGGGGCCTCGGTCACCGGGTACGGCAGCACGTCAATCCCCTGCAGGCGCAGTATCAGCAGCCCACCCCCCCACCCCATTGGGAACGGGTATACCGGCGGCTGGGGCAGCCCTTTCATCTGGATATCGGCACAGGGAGCGGACGATTTCTGCTGCGCCTCGCTCAGGAGCAGCCCGACTGGAACTTCCTAGGGGTAGAGATTCGGCAGGCGCTGGTGGAGCGGGCCAATGCCTGGCGGGATGAGCTGGGGCTGGATAACGTCCATTTTCTGTTTGCCAACATCAATGTCTCTTTGCGGCATCTGTTTGCGCCGGGGGATCTCAGCCGGGTGACCATCCTATTTCCGGATCCCTGGTTCAAAAAGCGCCATCACAAACGGCGGATCGTCCAGCCCCAACTGGTGGCGGATCTGGCTCTGCTGCTGCGACCGGGCAGCCCCGTCTTCCTGCAATCGGATATCCAAGAGGTGGCCGAAGAAATGGCAGCTCGATTTTTGGATCATCCGCAGTTTTGGGATCCCCACCAGGGGCCTTTGGACTCCAATCCCCTCGGCATCCCCACGGAGCGGGAGTGGCACTGCCTACAACTGGGCCTGCCCATCTATCGCTATTGGCTGGAGCGACGGTGACAACAGGACAAATCCGTAATGCAGTAATAACAACTCCATTCCGCCAAGACAATACAGAAGATAGGATATAACCCGCTTGAGTTGGATCCGTTGCCGCAATGTCTCACCCTGAAGCCACGGCCTTTGCCGACCCCTCTTCTGCTCGGCTTTCTGTTCGCCGTGGGATCCTCAACCTGCTGAGCCTATTGGCCATTGTGATTGTCGGGCTTTCTCTTTCCAGCAGTTGGTTCCAGCCGCCGCCCCAAACGCAGTTGGATTTGTTGCAAACCGATCTCGCCCTGCAAGCTTCCCGCACCCTCGATGATCCCCGCTATCAGGATCTGGCACGGGCACTTTTGGGTCAGGATGTGTTCAAGGTGGCCCAAAATCGCTATCAGCAGACCGCCGATAACTACACCGAACGCCTGAAACGTTTGAAACGGCTGGCCCGGTCAACTCCTGCTGGCGAATCTGAGGCGGCCAGCCCAGAACTGGCCCAATCTCCAGAGGTGGATCCTGCCCTTCTGGCCTCAATGCAAGATTTGCAGACGGAGCTGGATGCACTGTGGCTGCGCCTGGGCTTGCTCTATGCCTACCAAGAAGATCTGGAAGCTGCTCGGCAGCAATGGCAGCAGATCATCGACCTGGAACGTCCCAAAGTGCTCCGCGCCGCTGGCGCGATGGAGGTGGAATCGAGTCAAAAGAGAGCAGCCCAGGTTCTACAGGGACTGTGGGGAACACCGCGGCGCATCTTGCCAGAGGCGGAGGTGCAGATTCGCAATCATCTGGATGGTTGGTTTGAGGCGGTGGCTCTACAACAGCTTTACCGACTGCAGCAGCGCAGCGATAGCCTGAATGCCCTCAACCAACAGCAGGAAAAATTGGCCTTGGCGGCTCTATTTCGACTGGCGGTGGTGGGCGGGATCCCCGTGCTGGGGGCACTGCTGGGGTTGATGCTCTTGTTGGGCTGGCTGGGCTGGAGCCTTTGGCGCAAACGTCCGCTTCTGGGCCCTGCTTGGGAAGTGCCTTGGCCGGGGATCGGGGCGCAAGCGGTGCTGACCGGCTGGTTTTTGGGGTTTATCGCCCTCAACGCTTTGGTGCCTCGACTTTACATCATCATCCTCGGCCTGGGGGCACGGCAGCTCAGCCCTTGGCACCAGGCGGTAGCCCTGTTTCTCACCTACAATTCCGGCGCTTTGCTGGGGGCGGGGTTATTGTACCGTCTCTTGCACGCCTACCCCGGCTGGCAGAGGGTGCTGCAGGTGCGGTTGTGGGGTCCTTGGCTGCTGTGGGGCTTGTGTGGCTACTGGGTGGCCTTGCCTTTGGTGGTGCTGGCAGCGGCACTCTCGCAATTGCTGCTACCGCAGGCGGGGGGTGGGAATCCCATTTTGCCCCTGCTGCTGGATAGCCATGGTTGGGGGGCGCGGTTGGTGTTTTTGGCCGTGGTGTCTGTCTGTGCCCCTGTTTTTGAGGAGGTGCTGTTCCGGGGCTTTTGGCTGCCTACTCTAAGCCGCTACCTGCCTATGGGGGCCGCCATTGGGCTTAGCGCCTTCACCTTTGCCCTTGCCCACCTCAACCTTTCCGATCTGCTGCCTTTGACCATGCTGGGGGTGGTGCTGGGGGTGGTGTACAGCCACAGCCGCAACCTGCTGGCTCCCATCCTACTGCACAGCCTCTGGAATACGGGATCCCTGGTGACGCTGCTGGTGCTAGGGGGTGCGCGTTAAGGGGGGCTCTGCCTACTTTTTCCTGCCGAAGAGGCGGCTGAAGAACCCGCCGTTGTCTTCTTTGCGGGGAGGCGGCACCACTTTCTGAGCCTGTGACGTTTGACGGCTGGCCACTCGCGTTGGCGGGACGGAGTCCTTGGGGACGGGAACGGGCTGTTGGGTGGTGACTTGCTGCATCCAACGGCGCACTTCTGCCATCAACTCGGCGTTTGCAGGTTCTAGGCGACTGGCTTGCATAAAGTCTGCTTTGGCCATGCCAGCATTCCCCTGCTTCAGGTGAGCAATGCCCCGGTGCAGGTAGTAGCGGGCCACGTTGGGCTCAGCGCTGATGGCGAAGTTCAGATATTGCACTGCATCCCGGTATTGCTTGCGCTCGATCATGTCCAAGGCTTGGATAAAGCGGGTTTCCGCAGGGCTGAGCTTGGGAGCCGGAGGTGGGGTGGGAACGGGCTGAACAGGGGGACGGCTGGGCGGAGCAACGACGGGGGAGGCTGGGATCCCACCCACAGTGGTACGGCTGGGGGAAGGGGTTGGGATCCCGGTCGCGGTAGTGGTTCTAAAGGCAGGGGCTAGGCTCCCCTGGTAGCCGGCCTTGAGCAACAAATAGGCCAGGTTCAGCTCGCTCAATTGCTCGGTTTTCTCCAGCAGGGTTTCCATGGAGCTGTATTGCTCTTTGGCCAGCTTCTCCACCCGTCTGACATACTCTTCCTGCCAATCGGGGCGCTCGGCCAAGCCTTTGACAGCTTCCCCAGAGGGCCAAAGGTCGGGGGGCGGTGTCTCCAAAAGGCGTTTGATCCGCATTTTGAGCACCGTTTCGTATTCCCCTCGCTCCCGCTCTTTGGTCAGCACTTCGTTGGCCGGGTTGACCAGCTTGGCAAAGAGGATGTTGGCGCGCTCTGCACCTTCGGGATCCCCCACAAACCGATCCGGGTGGAGGGCCTTGGCCGCCTGCAGGTAGCCGCGCCGGATCCCCTTGGAGTCGGTGGTGAGAGGGACGCCCAAGATGGCGAAATGGTCGGTCTCGTAGCGGGCTAGCCCTCGGTTGAGGCGGGGGACATCAGAGTTGGATCCCATAGTTGCCACTTCTCCAAGATTTGCTGCAAGGTTCCGTTTTCGGTCAGGATCACGATCGCCGCATCCACAGCTTCCTTGAGGGAAGGATGCTGAGAGGATACCACTCCCACCAGAGGCATGGGGAACAAGGGCGGCCCCACCAGGCGCAGTCGGGATCCGGCTTGGCGCAGGTTCAGGGCGGCAACGGGCTGATCGACCAGCACAGCATCCAACTGGCCAGCCTGTAGCTGAGCAAACAAGCGCTCAGGGTTACTGGTGGCAAAGAGACGAATGGCGTTGCCTCTCCTCTCGTTGTACGCCTCCAGCAGGGCTGCCCCCGTACTGTTAACTACAATGCCCACTTTGCGGCCAAATAATTGCGACAGTGCTTCAATGGCCGGTTCCTCTGGCCCAGAGGTGGGGAAGGGATCCCGTACCACCAAGCGCTGCGGGCTGAGATAGTAGGGCCAGGTGGCCAGAAACTGCTCCGGATCCAAGCCCAAAGCTTCCCGCGCCCCCCAGATCAAGTCCACCTCATCCGCTTGCAAAGCTGCCAACTGTTCGCTCCAGGCCACATAGATGGGATCCACCTGCACCTGAAGGGTTTGGGCAAGCGCCTCCAGGATATCCCACTCGAAGCCGGCGTAGGTTTGTCGCTCCAAGTCGGTATAGAGATAGGCCGGCCCCAGACTGGGATCCAAGCCAACCCGAATGCGCCCCCGGGCCTGGATCTCGGCCCAACGGGAATCGAGGGGCTGTGCCTGCTCGGTGGGGGCGACTTTCCCTTGTGCCGGCTGAGGGTAACCGGGGCCAGCAGTGGCAACCCCAAGGGCCATCGCTCCCAAGAGGAGAGCCAGGCCGAACTGTGCCGCCCGGCAGCAATGTCGCTGTTTTCTGTGGAGCTTGCTAACCAATCTTCTACCTACCCTGCCCGACACGGATGTTTTGTAGTCTTCTTGATTATTCTTCAACTACTTCTGTCTCGAATTCAACTCGTTCAACCGGCAAGCTTTCCCGGTTTTTCTAGGTTGGGTGGGGATCCCGCCGCATGGGAAAGGAGACCGGCAAAGGCCGCACCTGGGCCAGTTCTTCTTGCAGAGCAGCGTGTAACCAGCCATTGCTGGCCAACAGTCGGCCACTGTAAACGTCCACCGGGCTGCCATCATAAGCGGTCACCTTGCCGCCTGCCTCCCGCACCAGAACGATCCCTGCGGCAATGTCCCAAGGGGAGAGGCCCCGCTCCCAATAGCCATCCAACTGGCCGGTGGCCACATAGGCCAAATCCAGAGCTGCAGATCCGCCGCGCCGCACTCCTTGGGTGAGATGGGTAAAGTGGCAAAACTCGGCGTAGTTGTTGTCGGGGGTTTCGCGACGATCGTAGGCAAAGCCGGTAACCAGCAGGCTCCGAGACAATTCAGCCGTTGTGGAGACTCGAATGGGTTGACGGTTGCGGGTGGCCCCCATTCCTTGGACGGCGCGAAACAGATCCCCGCGAAAAACGTCACAAACAACCCCCAAAACCGGCTCCCGCCCCTGCAGCAAACCGATGGAGACGGCGGCAAAAGGGTAGCCATGGGCAAAGTTGGTGGTGCCATCTAGGGGATCGATCATCCAAGCGTAGGCACCCTCCGGGGATCCCTGCTGGCCTGATTCCTCGGTCAAGATGACATCTTCGGGGAAGTGCCGCCTCAAGATTTTCAAGATGAGATCCTCGGAAGCGCGATCCGCCGCCGTCACCAAGTCGCCCGGACGTTTCTCCTCAATGGCAAGGGTGCCCCCCACATAACTGCGCAGCAAAGCCCCTGCCTCCAGGGCAGCTTCTGTGGCCACATCCAACCGACGCAGCAGGGCCTCTGTCACACCCCTACCTCAAGAATCTGTTACTCAGGATAGCCCGCGAAGGCTGAGGCTCCCAAGGGATTCCTGAAAACCAAAATGGGCCCAACCTGAGCCCAAGCCCAGTTTCCGGGGAAAGGGGGTATCTCCAAGGCTGCCTATGGTGTATAGTACAGTACACTGGGGCTTGTGGGTTTTCCGGCAGCCCGCCAAGACCAGAGTTCCTTTGAAAGCAGTAGGATTTTGGGGAACTATAGATAAGACTTTGAATTTGGAAAGCCAAGCTGCTGTAAATGGCGTTGAGCGTTGAGGGGGGAAGACCTTTGCCACATAGCTACGACGATTTTTTCACCTCCATCACAGAGGTTGGCGGGAAAAGTCCTCTTCCCAGCCAGGGCTTTGATCTGCCGGCGGATTTGTTCGATCAAGTCCCTGAACGGCCGGTGTCCCATCCGGAGTTCACCCTGTCCATCTGCCATCCTGTCCGGCCCTGCAGCTACATCCTGCGGGAGAGTATCTATACGCTTGGACGGGATCCCTCCAACGCCATCCAGATCGTCAATCGGTTTGTCTCGCGTCGCCACGCTTACCTGGTGCGGGTGCCCACCAAGTCCAACCGGACAGGGTTTACCTATTGCCTGATCGACGGCAACCGCAAGGGCCAGTCCAGTACCAATGGGGTGTTTGTCAACGGCACGCGGGTGGCTACTCACTACCTGAGGAGCGGAGATGTCATCTATTTCGGGCCAGAGATCCGCGCCTATTTCTTTGAGGTAGCCCGCACTCTCCCCGTGACTCCTCTTGACATTGGCCCTGACCTTGGCGAAGAGCTTCAGCTTCCCCACGCATAGGAGCTCACTGCAACTGTTGACAGACCCGAAGCTGCATCGCTAGATTAATTAAGCTGGTTAAGCAATGTGAATTGGGGCATCGCCAAGCGGTAAGGCAGCGGGTTTTGGTCCCGCCATTCGGTGGTTCGAATCCATCTGCCCCAGCTCAAAATCCTGTCGAAAGCACAAAGCGCAAGCCCCTGGGATCCCGTGCAGACCGGAGGGTGCGGCTCTGGGCATCAGCAGGGCGGTTAACTAGGGGATTGCAGAGTCGCCTTTGCCAACGGAGGCCCTGGCTTGGCGAGGCTGGCCGCGGGGAGAATGGCAACAACCAGAAACCAAGGGTGAGGGATCCGGGGTGAGCTGTTCAGGTCGATCCTTGATGGTGGTGGGAACTTCTTCCCATGTGGGCAAAACCCTTTTGGTGACAGCCCTCTGTCGCATTCTCAAGAAAGCGGGAAAAAGGGTCGCCCCCTTCAAAGCTCAGAATATGTCCCTCAACGCCTATGTCACCCCAGAGGGCAAAGAGATCGCCTACGCGCAGGCTCTGCAAGCTTGGGCTGCCGGGATTCCCCCTGCGGTGGAAATGAACCCGATTCTTCTGAAGCCCCAGGGCAACCTGACTTCCCAGATCGTCTTGAACGGAGTGGCGGTGGGCACCTACCGCGCCGGAGAGTATTACGAGCGCTGGTTTGCGCCGGCCTGGCAAGCGGTTAAAGAAGCCCTTGCTCGCCTGCAAAAGCAGTACGACTGGATCCTTTGCGAGGGGGCAGGCAGTCCGGCAGAGGTGAACCTCAAACATCGGGACTTGGCAAATATGCGGGTTGCCTTGCATTTGGGATCCCCCACTTGGCTGGTGGCGGACATCGACCGAGGTGGGGCGCTGGCCCATGTGGTGGGCACACTCCAACTGCTGGAACCCGAAGAACGGGCCCTGATCCGGGGCATTGTCATCAACAAGTTTCGGGGCTCGCGGGAACTGTTGCAGCCTGGCCTGGATTGGCTGGAAAACTACACCGGGATCCCAGTTGTCGGGGTCTTGCCTTGGGTGGACTGGGTTCTGCCCCAAGAGGATTCGATGGGAATTGCAGCCAACCCCCTGCTTTGGGAAGATCGCCGCGACCGGGCCGGTGGCCAAGCCCTGAGGGAAGGGCGCCTGGAGATTGCTGTGGTGCGTTTGCCCCAGGTGGCCAATTTCTCGGATTTTGACCCCTTGTTGGCGGAGCCCACCGTCCATCTGCGCTGGGTTCACCCCGGCCAAAGTTTGGGATCCCCGGATGTGGTCATCCTGCCCGGCAGCAAAACCACCCTCAACGATCTGTTCGCGTTGCAAAAGACCGGCTTGGCCGAGCAACTGCGCCAATACTCCGGCCATATCGTCGGCATTTGCGGCGGACTGCAAATGTTGGGAGAAACCATCGCCGATCCCGAAGGCTGGGAGGGGATCGCCGGCACCTACTCGGGGTTGGGCTTTCTCCCTTTGACCACCGTTTTACAGCCCACCAAGGTCACCCAGCAGGTACAGACCCAAAGCCGATGGCCTGCCCTGGCCCCCATCCAGGGGTACGAAATTCATCAGGGATCCACCCAGGCGGATCCCTCTGGCTGCCTGCCGCTGTTCGAGCAAGAGAACCTGGGCTGGCGGGATCCCACGGGTCGGATTTGGGGCAGCTATCTGCATGGCCTGTTTGACAACCACCTGTGGCGGCGACAATGGCTGAACTGGCTGCGCCGACAAAAAGGCTGGGATCCCTTGCCGGATCTGGAGGGCCACTATGCTCAGCAGCGGGAGCAATTGCTGGAGCGCCTGGCCGATCTGTGGCAGCCTCACCTGGACTTGGGCCTGTTGATGGAATAGCCCATCGGCGATGGGGGAGAGAAGTGGGGTGGGAGGCTATGTTGCGCCAGGTTACGCCAGCGCGACCGGAAATCCAGGATCCACTCAACCGGTTGCCTCGGCTACCTCTGCCTGACCCGAAGAAGTCCCTGTAGCTTGTTCGCGAAAGCGTCGCGCAGCGGTAAGGGCGCGATCCAACAATTCCATCGGGTGATAGATGGGGATCCCGGCTTTGCCCTGTAGGCGCAGATGTTTCTGGATTTGTAGGCGGCAGCCGATATTGGCGGAGACGATCCCCTGGGCGCCGGTGTTGAGCAAGTTCGTCACCTTCTGGGATCCCAGCTCATCCGCCACCTGGGGTTGCAACAGGTTATAGACGCCGGAGCTACCGCAGCAAAGGGCGGCATCGACGGGATCCCGCAGCTCCAGCCCCGGGATTTGCCGCAACAGGTGTCGAGGTTCCTGGCTGAGCTGCTGCCCATGCAGCATGTGACAGGCATCCTGGTAGACCAGCACCAGGGGTTCCGGCTGCAGCGGGTGTAGGGGAGCCGTTAACCCCACCTGAGCGAGAAACTCCTGAATGTCCTTGACCTGGGCGGCAAATCGGGCTGCCTTCTCTTTGTAGTCGGGATCCCTGGCCAATAGGTGGCCATAGTCTTTCAGGGTATGTCCGCAGCCGGAAGCGGTGATCAGAATGGCATCCAACTCGTAATCGGCAAAGGCATCGATCATCTGGCGGGCCAGGGTTTCCGCCTGCTGCAGTTGCCCTTGATGGTGGGGCAAGGCCGCACAACAGCCCTGGACAGGCGGGATCACCACCTCACAGCCGTTGTGGGTCAAGACGCGAATGCTGGCCTCATTCACCTGCGGGGCAAACAGGCGCTGCACGCAGCCCAAAATGAGTCCCACCCGAAAACGGCGTTCTCCCACCGCCGGGATCCGCTCAGGGTAACGCTTGGGCAGCAGTTGCTCCACCTCCAGGGGGGGCATCAGGGATTCCATGGCCGCCAAACGCGGGGAGACCTTTTCCAGACCCTTTCGGATCCAAGCGCCGATCCCCATTTTTTGGTACAGCCAGAGAGGCCACAGCAGCGGTTGCAGCCGCTCCGGGTAAGGAAACACCGAGAAGATGAACTGGCGGTAAAGCCGATCCCAAAAACTGCGGGAGTAGTTGCGTTCGATTTGCGGGCGGGTGGCGGCAATTAAGCGGTCATATTGCACCCCCGATGGACAGGCCGTAACACAGGCCAAACAGCCCAAACAACTGTCGAAGTGGGAAACCGTAGCCGCAGAAAGGGCGATCTGCCCCTGGTTGAGGGCATCCATCTGATAGATCCGCCCCCGCGGCGAGTCCGTCTCTTTGCCGATGACACGGTAGCTGGGGCAGGTGGTCAGGCAAAACCCGCAATGCACGCAGGCATCGATCAGCTTGGGATCCGGGGGATCCACGCCGTCAAAACTTGGCCCTTTGGATACGTTCATCGGCCTCTAGCTCTCAGCACAAAAGCCTGCTGTACAGACTCAATCTTGCCTTTTGGCTTGTTTTGGGGTTTTGGAGGTGCCCCCGTTTCCTGCATCTTAATCCGGGAACAAAGCGGCTGAGGCGTTCTATCCAGATCCAGACGCTCCTTTCGTCCGTACTACCCTGAAGAAGGGACTCCCCGGACGGATTCCCTCTCAATCGATCCCTCGTTAACCCTCTTCGAGTTGTCTGTGCTCTGCACAGCACGGAGTGCTATGAAAGTGCAACACCTCTTCACCTCAGCTCTTGTGGGCGCAGCCCTCTCCAGTTTGAGCCTGCCCACCGCCGCTCTGGCCCAAGCCAACCTGCGGGAACTCCCTCCAGACCTGGCAGAACAGCTCACCACAGAGCAAATTTTGCAAGCCTGCGCCAACAACCAAGCAGATACTTTGCCCAGCCCTTTCCCGGATGTGGTGCCAAGCGATTGGGCCTACAAGGCAGTGCTTACCCTCTACTACTGTGGAGCCTACCGAGGGGCCATTCCACCGGAGCAATTCCGGCGCTACTTGGAGCAACAACGGGGATCCCAAACTTAGGCGGGCCTGCACCTCAAGCCGGATACATCTCTTGGATCAGATGGGCATAGCGCTCGGCCACCGGATTGCGCTTGATCTTCAGGGTCTGGGTCATGAGGCCGTTTTCCACGCTCAGCGGCTCCGGCAAGAAGCGAAAGTCGCTGACCTGCTCGTCGGGCCGGTAGCCAGGGCGTTCTTGGATGCGGCGGCGCACCTCCTGCAAAATCAAGGTGCGGATCTGGGGCTGGGCCAGCAGCTCGGCTTCCTCAGCCGGGATCCCTTGCTCGGCAGCCCAGGCTTTGAGGGCATCGAGGTTGGGGTAGATGAGGGCAGCCAATTTTTTTTGGTCTTGCCCGACGATCACGATCTGACTGATGTAAGGAGACTGCAGACAAGCATCTTCCAGCGGCTGGGGCTCGATGTTCTCCCCATTGAGTAGGACAATGACATCCTTGGCTCTGCCGGTGATCACCAGTTGCCCGTCGGGGGTGAGCCAGCCCAGATCCCCGGTTTCAAACCAGCCGTCGGAGCTGAGCACCTTGGCAGTGGCTTCCGGGTTGTTGTAGTAGCCCATCATCACCTGCGGGCCACGGGCCAGGATCAACCCCTTTTGGCCGGAGGGCAGGGGCTGTCGAGTTTCAGGATCCACAATGCGAAACTCCGTCCCCGGCAGAGGGGGGCCAGCCGTACCGCGCACATTGTTGTCTGGACGCCGCGCGCACAACACCGGCGAAGTTTCGGTGAGGCCGTAGCCATTCAAGATGGAAATGCCCACCACCTCGTAGAACAGATCCAAGTAGGCAGGCAGGGATCCACCGCCGCTGATGGCATGTTGAAAATTGGGGCCCAACGCCCGTCGTACCTTGCGGTAGATCAGCACATCGGCCAATCGGTGCAGGGGCCAGAGCAGCCAATGTTGCAGGCGAGCCTGCAGGCGCACCCAGGGGCTGACTCCGTAATGCAAAATCGACTGGTTGCGAGCTATCCGTCCAGAGAGCACATGGCTCTCACTCACGGCCATCAGAGCGCGGATCAGCCGCTGCATCAGGGGGCTTTTCTCTTTGAATTGCCGTTGGATCCCTTCATAAACGGTTTCCCAAATCCGCGGCACTGCCACCAGAAAATGGGGGTGCTCCTGTTGGAAATCTTGTTTGATAAAGCGAGGGCTGGTATAGACCAGCATGCAGGCACGGCTGAGGAGAAAATACTCGCAAGCCCGCTCATAGGAGTGCCAAGTGGGCAGAAGGGTCAACACCTTATTCCCCGGCTGTGGCTGTACAACCACGCCCAAGTTTTCCACCTGGTGCATCAGATTGCCGTGGCTGAGCATCACCCCCTTGGGCCGACCGGAAGTGCCGGAGGTGTAGATGATGGTGGCCAGTTGGGATCGCTCCAGCTTTGGGGGTTGGTAGGTGTGTTCCCGACCCTTTTGCAGCCATTGGGAAAAGTTCAGCACCCCTGCTTCCTGCTCATCGGAAAGCAACAGCAGCCGTTCCAGGCCCAGCTCCTGCACATCCGGCCGGATCCGCCTCAGGGTCTTCAGATCCTGAGCAATCAGGGCCGTGCTACCGGAGTGGCGCAAGATGTAGCCCAGCTCACTGGGATCCGCCACAGCGCTGCGGGGCACATTCACAGCTCCCGTGAACATCGTGGCCAGATCGGCCATCAGCCAGCGGGGGGAGTTATCGGCAAAAATGGCCACCCGATCCCCCGGGCAAATGCCCAAAGCCTGCAGGCCAGCCGCCAGGGTTTGAATGCGGCGAAACAGCTCTCCATAAGACATCTCGAAAACTGGCTGCGCGTGGGGATCCCGTAGGGCAACCTGACCGGCAAACTCTTCCGCCAGCACTTGCCAGACGTTCAGCAGCGTCGTCTCAGGGGCAGTGGGAGTAGCAGAAGCGGCAGCAGTTGTCATAGATCTGTACCGTAAATTACGTTTACAGTCTATTAAACCCAGCCTCTCTCCCCAGGTGTCGCTAGGACAGTTCCCAGCCTGTCACCCCATTCACCATCTTCCCCTTGCGGGGAAAAGGTAGGGATCAACACTATAAAATCTTGCGCTGGCAGAACCAGGGTGGTGATTGCTCGCCCCGGCAGATTGCGCACAAAACTTTACAATTTTGATCAAACCGGATCCCATATCTCCCATGGGGATCCCGGCTGTGAGCTTCATCTGAAGTTCCAGAAGGCCACGCAGGATCAGAACAAAGGCTCTTGGGGGTTTTGTTTCGCTTTTTCCATCTTCCCATTCGGCAACAATCTCTTCATCAAGTGGTGAAGTTTTGCCAAAAGTGAGCCAGGATTGGGGTAGGGCTCCACAGGCATCTTTTCCCTCACCCTTAGCTCTCTTTCAATTTCAATGAAAGAGACAGGGTTAAGCCATCCTCGCAGTATGTAGCAATTGTTTTCTGCCTCGCCGACAAAGGGAAGAGGCAGGCGGGGATCCATAAGCCCATAAAGCAAACAGCTGCGGTGTTATCCACAGCTTGAGCAGAGTCCAGATCTGAGCAGCTCATCGTTTCTGGAGGTTGTGTATCGGTGATCAACCCATTCTCATCCTTCCGGTGGAGACATTCTTCTCGCTCTCCAGCTGGGATCCCAGAAGTTGAACCTCAGCCCCCAGACGCTTCCGATCCTTTTGCTTCCCAACGGGAGCAGATGGTCAAGAAACAGCTCATCAAACGAGGGATCCGAGATCCACGGGTACTGGAAGCCATGGGAAAAGTGCCGCGTCACCTTTTTGTCCCCTCTGATCTGCGGGATCGGGCCTACAGGGATTGCCCTCTGCCCATCGGCTATGGCCAGACCATTTCTCAGCCCTATATTGTTGCTTTTATGACAGAAGCTGCTCGCCTCACGCCTGAATCGGTGGTGTTGGAAATCGGCACCGGCTCCGGCTATCAGGCGGCTGTTTTGGCAGAGCTGGCCCGGCAAGTGTATAGCCTGGAGCGTCTGTCCCCATTGGCTGCTCAAGCTCAACAAACCCTCGCTGCCCTGGGCTATGGCAACGTGGAAGTGCGTCAGGGGGATGGCTACCAAGGTTGGCCAGAGCATGCTCCCTACGATGCCATTCTGGTGACGGCAGCGCCCCCAACTGTGCCCATGGTGCTGCTGGATCAACTGGCGGTGGGGGGCACCTTGGTGGTGCCGGTGGGAGAAAGCCCTTCGGACTCCGGTGCCCAGGGATCCCAGTCCTTGCTGATCCTCTGCAAAACAGCCCAAGGATGGGTTCAAAAAGGGGCTTTTCCGGTGCAGTTTGTGCCCATGGTCTAGGGTTTTGCCCCCTCTACTCCTGCCAAAAGGTGGGCGCGAATTTGCAAAGCCAATTGGGGACGGTCGGTAATCAACCCTTGAACAACGGGATTTTGTCCTACTGAGCCGGCAAATGGCTGCAAGCACAACTTCATCACTTCAGGATCGTTCACCGTCCAAACGTACAGAGGGATCCCGGCCTGTTCAGCTTCAGCCAAGAACTGCAAGTTCACCCAACTGTAGTGGGGGGCCAGAAAATCCGCTCCCAACTCCCGGCAACGGGTAAGTAAAGATCCCTTGGCTTGCTCCTCAGCCTTTGCCTCGATCAACAGGCCAACCTTGGGTTGCGGGGACAAAAGCGTTTTAACCCGCTGCACCACCTGAGGCAAAAAAGAGGTGATCACAAATTCTTCGGGGGTCAAAATATCGCTAACGAGGGCAAGGACTTGTTCCTCATAGCCTGCTTCTTTGAGTTCGATATCGAGGGTGATCTTGCCCTTGATATGTGACAGGGTCTCTTCAAGAGTGGGAATCGTGGGTTTGCGGGCCCGAATCTCGGCCCAAGTTAATGCGGCCAAAGGCTGTCCATCCAAATCGGCATCGTGAACAACCAGTGGGATCCCATCTCGGCTACAGCGCACATCCAGCTCAATTTGCTCGGCCCCCACCTCAATAGCGGCAGCAAAAGCGGCCAACGTGTTTTCCTCGGCGTGGGTGTGCTCCCCACGGTGGGCGACAATCTGGGTGTAGGGGAGCATGTCAGCACCTCTGAAGCGGGGTTGAGTGCCAGGTTGCGCAGCTCTATTATGATTGGCTCTCGGTGGTTCAGAAAGGGATCCCAGCAGGCGACACTCCCCCAGCGGAAGCGATAAGCTAGGAGAGCATGACTCTAGTCAATAATAAGCTCAACTATACTGAAAATAATGTATAATATGTTCAGTACGGATTACTACCAGTTGATCTTTCTGTTTACTTTCGAGTCTGCCAACATGGTAGCCAAAGCAAAGCAGAAAATTGGTAGTAAGACGACACGGAAACTGCGCTTTGGGTATTCTACTCAAAGCTTTGCGGGATACCGCCATTCTGTTTGGACTCCGTCCCGCTAACGCGAATGGAAACAAACAGAATGCTATCGCTGCATAGTTGAACAGTGATGTTCAGCAGTGTTCAGCGTAAATGTATCAGTCAATTAGGTCTCTGAAGCTATGGACGCCGCCGAAATTGCCGCCTTGAAAGAGCGCATCAAGCTAATCCGCGAACGCCGGCCAGCGGTAGCCAAGCTGTTGGAAAAGCCAGACTTGGGCAGCTTGCGCGTGGATGTCAACCAAGCGCTGGAGGAGATCGACGAGTTGCTCTACGAGTTCGAGCAGACTTTTGGCCCGGAAAGCTAGAGGGCTAGTTCCTGATAAGCTGCTGCAACTGGGCCAGAACCTCAGCACTGTGGCGGCTGGGGTTCACGATTGGGTCGATTTCTCGCAAAATCCCCTCCGGGTCGATCAAGAACGTATTGCGCAGGGCAACATCGCCCATCCAGGAGCCGTAAGCTCGACTAACCGTACCATCGGGATCCGACAGCAAAGGAAACTGTAGCCCCTCTGCCGAGCAAAAGCGCCTGTGAGAGTCCACCGAGTCGGCGCTCACGCCCACAACCTGTGCCCCCATGGCCCGGAACTTGGGCAAATCTTGCTGAAAGCGGCGGGCCTCAATCGTACAGCCGGAAGTGAAGTCGCGGGGGTAAAAATACAACACCACCCACTCCCCCCGAAAATCCGCCAGCCGCCGTATTTGCCCGGATTGATCTGGCAATGCGAACTCCGGCGCAGGAGAACCTATTGGCGGGAGAGGAGTAGTTCCCCACTGGGCCCAGGCAGGCTGAGTCATCCCAAAGCCCACAAGCAGGCCCACAACCAATCCCATGAAAACCCTGCCCAATTCCCTCATTGCCCCTCCGAGACCTCTCTAGAACCCATCTCTAGTTTACATAACTTTATATGAGTCCAGGAACTCGCCTCACTGCGCAGAAGCAAGCCAGCGGGGTGGGAAGCATCTCCACTCTGCCAGCTCAATGTTGCCGCTTTGCCAATTCCTTTGCCAATTCAAGGTAACCACTTGCAGAGCAAAAGCTGCGGAGGGATCCCCAACCATCGCCAGAGTTGAGCGGTGCGTTCGATGGGGGTATAGCGCAGTTGAGCGTACAGTTGCCGCGCGGGGAGATTGTCTTCCAATACGTGCAGATGCAAACAGCGGTAGCCCCACCCTTTCGCCACCCCTTCAGCACTGAGCAAAAGCAGACGAGCAATTCCTCGCCGCCGCCAGCCGGGCAGCACCGCCAAGTTGGAGAGGTAGGGATACTTCCCGTGGGCTGTGACCCGCAAAGAGATCTCGGCAGTGCCCACCACTTCGGATCCCACCGCAGCTGCCAGACAGCAGTAGTAGGGATCCCTTGCGGCCAGCCTGAGGCGCAACTCTTCGCGAATGCCCAGCTTGCGAATTGGGTAGATCCAGCGTTGCAGACCTGAGGGGGGATGAAAAACCTGGGCTAGAACTTCGGCCAAGGGATCCAGATCATTCGATGTAGCTGGGTAAACTACGGGGGAAGGCAACACAGGTTGAGATAGGGCAACCGCAAGCATTCTCCTTATTTTCCCAAACAACTTGCAAACAACAAAACAATAAGTGGTGACCCCCACGGGGAGCCACCACTGAACCGGTAGAACTTGGCCACAGGGAGGAAAACCACCCCTGCCGACGCGGACTAACCGCATCCAAGACTTAACTAAGACTTATTCAGTTGTCTTAACTTGTTTCCAATTTCTAGGCCAGCGCCAGTGGCCGCTCCGACACCAGAATCCGACTCTGAGGTTTACGATGAGATCTCCAGATCGCTAAAACGGCAGGCTGAGCCGTTGATGCGATAGATATCATCCGTGATGGGCTGGTAACCCACTTCCACCAGATCGGACTTGGCAGGAGCGAATATGCGGACAACTGCTCTAGCAATCTTTGAGAGAAAGGTAAACATAGCAACCTCCTGAAAGTGAGAGTGAAACTATGAACTGAGAGAACCTCGAATTGCTAAAGCCCGCAGTCCTTGTCCCACTGAGCGCTGGTTCCGACTCGCAGAGCTTGCAGGTTGAGAGCACCTGAACCTGATCACCGATTTTCCCACCCTGACTCGCTCATGAATGGAGACTCAAAATAGCCGGCTGAGCTTGTTGATCTGGCAAAACCACTTTTATTTGAGGATTATTTGAGGAACACCTAGAGCGCTCTCTCACTTTCCCAGTGGCTTGTGCAGCAAGCCCAACTGCTATCTGCCTAACTCCCTTGTTCTGCTTTGAGGAAAACCTGTCGTAGGTACCAGGTGCTCTGCTGAGCGAGACAACCACTTCTCAGGAGAGTCTGCCGAAGCAACGGATCGGAAGCTTGGATCAAAGCGTTGACCGACAGAGAATTTTGGACTTGAATTTTGGATTTGAGTCAGTCGAGAGGCGGTGCCTCGCATTTGAGATGGGGATGAGATATTATCCTCCTCGCCTGAATCACTACATTCATAATCTAACCTATAGCCGATCCCTCAACCCAGGTTGGCAACTATTCTTAACAGGTCGGATCATTCCTTTAACTTGGTCTTTTCATCTCTTTTTGATGTAGGTCAACGCAAGGATCCTAAGGATGCTGGACTGGGTTTCCTTGACATCTTTCCGGCACAAGATACCTGCTTTTTTGGGGAAACAAGCCGGCTCGGTACGGGACTTAAGCTCAATGGAAACACACGCAAAAAAACAACGACCAACCCCTGCTTCGGGCTTAATCGCCGGAAGGAACTCATTCCCTATCCTAGAAAACTCATTCCAGCTGTAGCTCGTTTTCCAGGTTAAGAGAATCTTGATTTCGGGGCCAAGAACGCAGGATCAGCAGGGAAAAGTAGGGGGGCTGGTAGTCGGCCAGTCCTTCCAGGGTGGGGAAGAGGGTTTGCTGGGGCCAGCCGGCCCAGACCACTAAGCTGGCCTGTTGCAGCCAACCTCTTTCGGCCAGCCACTGCCAAACCTGAGGGTAGACAGAGGCCACTTTCATGAGGACGACTACCTCAGCCCAGGCGCAAGCCTGCTCCAGTTCCGAGAGGGCGAACAGAGCCGGTAAAATCGCCAATTTCTCGGAGCCGAGCACCAAGGGGGATCCCAGGGCAGCAGCAGCGGCTAAGGGAGAGCACACCCCCGGTATGGCCTGGATGGGCAAGGCGGGGATCCGCTGCCGCAGGGCTTGGGCCACGTAGGCGAAGGTGCTGTAGAGGCCCACGTCTCCCTCACAGATGAAGGCGACATCTTCTCCCCTTTCTAGGAGTGGGGCTAGTTGCTGGGCAGCCACTCGCCAGGCAGCTTGCAGGACTTCCGGCTGGGTGACAAAGGGCAGGCGAAGCGGCAAGAGGGTTTGTTCCGGTCGCAGCCAAGGGCGCACAATCTGATAGGCCAGGCCCGGCTGGCCGGCGGCATTTTGGGGACAGGCCACCCAGTTGACCGTGCTGAGGATGCGGGCTGCTTTGACCGTGATCCAGTCGGGATCCCCTGCTCCAGCACTGATCCCCCAAAAGGTTCCCAGACCCATACTTATTACGTATCAGGCGGTCTCTGTACTGCCCGTACTTCCTTCCTTCAGGCGATCCAAGGCTTCCTGCAAGGAGTTGCGCAAAGATAGGAACTTCTCCAGGCGCACCAGTTTCACCGTTTGGGTAATGCGGGGGTTGCTCACCACCTGAAAGATACCTGCGCGGCCCTGCACCAGCTTGGCCAATTGCACCAGGGCGCCGACGCCAGAGCTGTCGATGAAGTCGATCCCTGTCAAATCCAGGATCAGGTTAGGGGATCCCTCTTCCAGGTATTTGGTGACCACCTTAACAAAGACCGGCTCGGAAAAGGCATCCAGAAGGCCGGTCAGGTGAAAGACCTGGCAGTTTTCCAGCGCTTCGTGGCTGCCGCGCAAGCTGACCGTCAGAGATAGGGGTTCCGGAATGGCTCTTCTCCTTTCAACCATCTCGACAGAAGGGAACACCTGAGAGAGGCCCCAAGGTGGGTTCAATCTCGGGTGTGGAGATAGCTTAGCATCCCCGTTCTCTTCGCGAGACGGTATTTTTCCGCTGGGTCTTTGGGGGAATTACGCCTGGGAGCAGGGATTTCTTCTTTCTGTTCCCTCGTGGCAAGCCAGGAGTCCTTGGGTAGGATGGGGGCAACTGTGCCGGCAAGGTCGGCCCGCAGTGCACGAATGGCTTTTGGGAGCCTGTCAGGTTTTTAAGGGGTAGGCGGTTGGGAGAGGATCACCAAGATCCAAAGATGCAGCAGCAACGATTCAACCTTTCCCCCATCACTCTAGCTGGGGTGGGTTTGGGCTTGACGGCTGCCGCCTTTGGTGCCGCCTGGGGAACAGGGATCTACCTTCAAGATCACGTGCTGCCGCAGGTGGAAGCAACCCTCTCGCAAGCGATGCGCCGGCGCGTGGAATTGGGGGAGGTGAGGTTTCTGGCCCCCTGGCAGGTGAGCTTGGGAGAAAGCCGCGTTGAACATCTGGCCAGTATCGGCTCCATCGACCTCAGCCCTGATTTCTGGACTTGGCTGCAGACGGGTCAGTGGGTGCTGAATGTTACCCTAAACCAGCCACAACTGCTGCTGATGGAAACGCTGGATCGCGGCTGGGCGGATGTTCAGTTTCAACTGCCCGAAGGGGAGGGATCCCTGCCCTTGCATGGGCTGAACATCCGTTTGCGCCAGGGATCCCTGACGGCCATCCCTTTGGTGGGGGAGCGACGCCAGTTTGATCGGCTGCAGGGCCAGGTGCAGGTGTGGCTGACTCACAATGCCCCGCCAGGAGAGGAGGATCTTTTCGGGGGGCGGGCCAGTTTCCAGGCGACGGCACGGTTGCTCCCTCGGGAGGGGGAGGGGGGGTACCCCCTGCAGCTCAGGGGGGTGGCGGATTTTGCCCAGGCTTCCGGTTCGGTGACGCTTTCTGCGGCTCGTCTGCCTTTGGATCTCTTGCCCAGTGTGGTGCCGGCGGCCCCTTTTGCGGAGGTGCAGGGGGAAACTGGCTTGGATCTCCAGGTGCTCTGGCGGCGGGATCAACCGCTGGAGTTGACGGGGCAGGCCCAGGTTCAACAGGCTCGGCTGGATCTGGAGATGCTGCCGCATCCCTTTGAAGAGGTGAACGGCTCCGTTGGCTTTACCTTGCAGGGGCTGGAGCTGCAGGGAGTCAGCGGTCGTTTGGGTCAGCTTTCCTTCACAGAGCTGAAAGGCCCTGTGGACTGGAGCCAGGGGCAGGGGTTTGGTTTGCAGGCGGAACTGGTGCCGGCCAGTCTTCAACAGATCCAAGAGACGTTTGACGTGACTGGCCTGCCGGTGGCGGTGGAGGGGGTGGTAGGGGGATCCGTAGCGGTCACTGGAGCCTTGGATCAGCCGCAGATCCGGGGACAGTTGCGGGGGCTTTCGCCGGGGCGGGTGGATCGCCTGCCGGTGTCGGAGTATGCCTTTGGCTTCCACTTTGCAGATCAAACCTTGACTTTTGAGGCAATCGACCTAAGGGCGGCGGGGGGTCGCATTCAGGGATCCGGCCAATTGCAATGGGCTGCTGGCTTGGCGGGCCAGTTCCAACTGCAGGTGACGGGGATGGATGCGGAGCAGGTGCTGGCTTTCTACGGGGGAGACTTGCCGCGCCGGGGCGCTCTTCCTTGGGTGGGGCCGGTTTCCGCGCAAGTGCAGGTGACGCTGACGGGATCCCAACCTCAGGTAGAGGCCACCTGGGCAACCCAAGGGGGAGAGATCGCCGGAAGAGGGCAGCTCCAGCTCTTGCCAGAGGCTGACGGTTGGGTGGTGGAGGTGCCTCAGGCAGTCTTGGCTGTAGAAGGAGGGCAGGCGCAGGTGGCGGGGCGGTGGGCAGGAGGGCAAGTGCAAGCCCAGGTGAGCCCCCAGAATGTGCCGCTGGCTTTCTTTAACCCCCAATGGACGGGATCCCTCTCAGGAGCCCTCACGGCGCAGGTGAACACGGCTGAGGTGTCGGAGCTGGGCTTTTTGGGGGCGCTGCGGGCGCAGGGCTCGGTGATCCTGTCGCAGCCTCTGGGAGAGGCAAGGGGCCAGGTGGCCTGGGATGGGGCGGGCCTAGTGATCCAAGAAGGTGAGATCTTGGCCGACGCAACTCGGCTGGCCGGCATACGGGGGCGGATCCCGGTGGATCCTCAAACCCTGCAGGTGGGATCCCTGGATTTGGCCTTGGCTGTGGATGGGGTTTCCTTGGCAGAAGTGCCCGGCCTGCCACCCTTGGTGGAGGGGGTGCTGCAAGGTTCGGGGCAGATTCGGGGATCCCTGGACAACCTAGAGGTGGAGGGAGAGGCTCGGCTCCAGGGCCTCAGCATAGCAGGAGTTGAATTTGAAGACTTGGCCGGATCCTTCCAGGGGTCTGCTCGAGGGGTAGAGGTGGATCTCCAGGGACAGCAGGACAGGCTGGCGTTGCAGTTGGATCCCCAGTTGCAGCCTTTGCAATTTCAAGTCCGGCGAGGGGAGGCGGAGGCAGTAGGTCAACGACAGCAGGAACAGCTCCAGGTGACGGTGAATCGGCTGCCGCTGGCTTTGCTGGGGGGCTTAGCTGCCGGGCCGTGGGCCAGCCTACAGGGGAACCTCGATGGGGAGGTGGCAGTTGACCTGGCGAGTGGTGCTGCCCAAGGACGGGCTGCGGTAGCGGATCTGCAGTGGGGAGGGATGAAAGTGCAGGGCTTCTCGGTGGATTTTGACTACCAGACTGCGGGCGACTCCGGCTCTCCCCGGCTGACCATTGCTCAAGCCCAACTGGATTTGTTCGAGAGCACCTATACGGCTAGGGGCACCTTAGAGCTGCCTGCAACTCTTCTGCAAGCCGGTTTGGATCCCACCTTGGCGGCTCTCGCTCCCCAAATTGACCTAGAGATCAGCACCCATCAAGGTCGGCTAGAAGATATCATCTCCGCCTTCAAGTGGCGGCAGTGGCGCGACCTCACCACCCGGGGTTTCCAATTGCCCCCCTTGGGCCCTGCCTCGGTGTTGGAGACCGATCCGGTTGGTTTGCCCAACCATCCTCTCCTGGAGCAGCTAGAGTACTATGCCCAGATCCTGGCCGCCCACCTGGAGACTCTGGCCAGCCGCATGGATCCGCTGTTCGCGTCAGCGGTGCGGAGCACTTTCCCGCCGCCCACGAGTCTGCGAGGGGAGTTTCAGGGCAGCTTGAGTATTGCCGGCAACCTTGCCCAGCCCCGTGTCAGCTTTCAACTGGAGGGCCGGAATTGGCAAGCCGAGGAGTTTGGCATTGAAACCCTCACTGCGGTCGGCAGCCTTGTCGTTCCCACAAGCGGTGCGGAGGGAGCAGTGGTGCTGGAGCCGCTGCTGTTGCGCAGTGGAGAGCGGCAAGCCCTGTTCTCCGGCAGGCTGGGCCTAGAGGAGCAGTCGGGATCCCTGCAAATTCAAGGATTTCCTCTGGCTTTGCTGGATCGCTTCTTGCCGGAGGAGCTGGAGCTGCAGGGGGATCTCAACCTGGATGTGGAGCTGGCCGGCAACCTGCGGGATCCCCGTGCCACCGGATCCCTGACGGTGGTCAACGCCCAGATTAACCAAGTGCCCCTGCGGGAGGTGGCGGGACAATTCGACTACCAACAAGGACAACTGCGCTTGAAGAGCACTCTTCTCGCCAACGGCGACGAGCCAATCCGCATTGCCGGCTTGGTGCCCTACACCTTGCCCTTCGCCGATCGCGACAGCGGGACGGAGTCCTTAGTTCAAGCCAAAGAGGATCAGATCGACCTGAGCTTACAGGCTGAGAACGGCGGCCTGCGCTTGATCAATCTCCTCACCGACCAAGTGCGCTGGGAAGGCGGCCAAAGCCAACTGGAGCTGACCATCCGCGGCACCTTACGAGAGCCCAGCCTACAGGGGAACTTGAGCGTCAACTCCGGGATCCTCAAGCTGGCAGCCCTACCGGAACCCATCACCGACCTGACAGGCCAGATTGCTTTTAACCTCAATCAACTGCAAGTCCAGGAGCTGCGCGGACAGTTGGGGGAGGGATCCCTGGTGGCCAGAGGCGTTTTGCCCATCAACTCTCGCGGAGCTTTGCAAGAAGGAGAAGCTCTGCAGCCGCTGAGCCTGCAGCTCCAAGGGATCCGCCTGAACTTGCCCAATCTCTACACGGGCCGCCTGGAAGGAGAAGTGGTGGTGGGGGGGCTGCTCCTGCGACCGTTGATTGAAGGTCGTTTAGAGGTTTCCGAGGGGATTGTGGATGTAAGCCCTCGCCCTGAGCCACCCACCGCAACAGAGGCGGCTGAGGACTCTGCACCGCCGACGTTCGCGACAGCCCTACCCTTTTGGCAGCCGCGGTTGAATGGGCTGGAGCTGGCCTTGGGATCCCGGATCCGGGTGCAGCGGCCTAACTTGTTTGAATTCAATGCTTCCGGCACCTTGCGCCTTTTCGGCACCCCCCAAGATCCGCGCCCGGCAGGCACCATCACTCTGGAGCGAGGCCGGGTCAGCCTGCCCATCGCCAACTTTCGCTTGGATCGCTCCCGCCCCAACACCGCCACCTTCGACTTGGACAACCCCTTTGATCCCTTCTTAAACCTGCGCTTGATGACCCAAGCCTTCGAGGTGTACCGCTTCCCCCAAGATCTTTCCCCCTTCGACACCAACCGCAACCTGCCGGGATCCCAGCAGAGCATCGATATTTTTGCCACGGTCAACGGGCGGGCCAGCCAACTTGCCGAGGCGGATCCCCGCAATGGAGTTCTGTCCCTTTCCAGCAGCCCCAGCCGCTCCCCGGAAGAGATCGTCGCCCTGTTGGGGGGAACGGCTTTGGCCCAACTCAATCCAGAGGCAGGGGTGGCCGGGCTGGCGGGAACGGCCCTGCTCAGCGAGCTGCAGGAAGCTCTGCGGGATACCCTTGGCCTGGATGAAATTCGCCTCAGCCCCATCCCCCAGATCGATACCCGCGCTCCCAACCGTTCTTCAGTGGGGCTGGCCTTGGAGGTGGCCCGAGATCTGGGGCCGGCCACTTCCCTCTCGCTGCAGCGGAACTTGACGGATCCCTTCCAGCCCACCCGCTACAGCGCCCGCTACCGCTTCAACGAGCAAACCCTCACCCGCGCCAGTACCGATTTTGAGGGCAACAATGTCATTTCCATCGAGTTTGAGACCCGCTTCTAGCAGGATCCGCTCCGGCCAGATTGAAAATGGTTTTACCAGCGTCGCAGAGCGATAGAGCATCTGTATCCCAAAGGATCTGGCCATCAGGAGCCATCCTCCCCAACACCGGCATTCCCACTTGGGCTGCCAGGCGTGGGATCAAAGCTGCATCCAGCTCTGCCAAAGCCTGGGGATCCCCAGTTTCGGGCAGGGATCCAACCAGCACCCATCCCAAACCACGGGCCCTGGCTTGGCGTAACAGGGCGGCAAAAGCAGCACCTTGGCTCAGGGCGGCCTCCCGTTGCAACGTCAACAGCAAGCTCAACCCCCACGCATGGGCTAGATCGGCCCAGGTTTGGCCTGGCCCTATGGGATCGGCAACGCTGCCCGGCAAAACCAGTAGGGGATCTCTCTCTCCTGCCCACTCGGAGATCTGTTGCCAGAGAGCCTTGAGCTGAGCTTCCGAAGGGGTGGGATCCACACTGAGCCGGCCCCAAGGGCGTTGAACCACCTGCTGCCAAGCGTCGGCCACTGCCGTAGCTCCCGGGATCCCTGGCCAGGTGTCGGCCACCATCACCTTCATGGCTCTGCCTCCCACAGGGCGAGAAACTCCGGCTGGATCTCGAAGCCAAACACCAAAGCCATATCCCGCAGCATAGAGGCGGATCCCAGGTTCTGCTGCTTGAACCACCGCATCAACACAAAGATCTTCTGGTAGACGAAGATCTCCAACGCTTCTGGGTTGTAAACAATGCCCTCCCGAGGGTTGAATTGGTGGGGCACCATCATAGCCGCGTAACGGGCCAGTTCTCCTTGACGCCAATTGAGGAAGTAGGGCATCCAGGGGTAGACCGTATCCCACCGAATAAACCACAGGCGCACCTCCGGGATCTCGGACAGCTCCCGCGGATCCTCAGGGCTGCGCGGCCAATCGATGGCGCATTGCACCTGCTGGGCAGCACGCACGGGATCCGCCATCAGGGTTTTCACCAGCTCATGGCCGGGGGTGAGATCCAGAGTTTGAATGGCCTTGGCGGGAAGGTAGAAGGTAATCGGCACAGCGACACGGCTATCTGGCTTGCAAATGCAGCTTATCTCAGCTCTGTTCCATCTTGCCTGCCACCGGGATCCCCAGGCGGGTGAGATCGAGGGCAAAACCTGCCGTTACCAAAAACACTTGGTCAGCCAGAGGAGCCAGCCTTTGGGTGAGTTCTCCCATCCGATCCCGAAAGCGCCGCCCCATGGGATAGGCGGGCACCACCCCCCAGCCCACCTCTTCAGACACCAGGAGGATCTCCCCTCTATGGCTTTGCAAGGTTGCCAAGAAGGATTGCACCAAGGGATCCCATTCTGAATAGGGACAGTCTAGGCCCTGCGCCACCCATCCCCCCAGCGAATCCACCAGCGCACAGCAGGGCTGGGGTAACTTTTGCAGTTCTGCCCCCAAGTCCCTCCCGGTTTCCCAAGTCTGCCAACTGGAAGGCCGCCGTTGCCGGTGCTGTTGAACGCGCTCTGCCCATTCTGGATCCGTCTTGGGATCGGGTTTCGGCCCGGTAGCCAGGTAGACAACCGGCAAGCCCGAAGCCGCAGCCAAACCCTCTGCCAGCCGGCTTTTGCCGGAGCGCACAGGGCCACAGATCAGCACAATCGACATTACGCTGGAAATCCACTGACGCTTGAGATTAACCTAACAACAGCGCACTTGAACTTCAGCTAGAAATCGCAGGAGCCCCGCACTGTACCCGTAGGGTCAGTGTCGGGAGGAATGCGGAAGTTATGATAGAACCATGACCCAAGTCCTG